>CAYFYW010000590.1:0-5004 GCA_964347425.1 uncultured Nitrospirales bacterium | reverse complement strand
CATTCACCCCGTTAGATGTTTACTATCTAACGGGGCAAAGACTTTCACAGATTTTTTTAGGAATTAATTCTTTATGTTTATTTTTCAGTGTTTTTTTGTGTAAGTCTGTGCCTGCCCCGTTATATGTTTAATATTTTACGGGGGCTAAATGAATTTTTTTGTTTTGCCATTGTGTTCTCTGTGGTTTTATTAAGATCGCTCAATTCAGGTAAAAGATATCCTTAAATTATAAATTTTAATTGTTTGAGGTGACCAGATGAAAATACTACTTGCCACGGACGGCTCGGAACATTCTGAGGGAGCAGCAAAATTTTTGACAAGGCTTAAGTTCTCTTCGAGCGACGAGATTGCCATTTTATATGCTGTGAGCCGGGTTCCTATCTTGAGTGAGTGGGAATCTCTCTATACCGATTTCAGAGAAATGAGGGCTCAGGTTGCACCCAGGATACTTGATTCGGCTGCGAATGTTTTAAAACCGGTAGGTGCAAAAATCAGCAGTTCGGTCATAGAAGATTATCCCGACAAAGCCATAGTTGATGCAGCAGTAGAATCAGATGTTGATCTTGTGGTTATGGGAGCAAGGGGACTAAGGGGTATAAGTTCGTACATCGTTGGAAGTGTGACAAAATTAGTGGCAATCAACTCGCCCAGGCCTGTTCTCATAATTAAGCCTCCTCAATGGGAAATATCCGGAAAAATGAAAATCCTTTTTGCCACAGACGGTTCTGTGTATTCTGATTCGATTGGAAAAGCTTTATCAACAATCCCTTTTCCCCGTGATACCGGGATAACTATCTTGAACGTAGTAGCCAATGCTTTTTCAGACATACCGGAAAGATTTTCCATGGAAATAAACAAAAGAATTAAAGAGTTTGTAGCCAGCACGAGAGCAAGGGAATTTAAAGAATCAGAAGAGATAATTAAAAAAACGCGTGAATATTTAGGCAGGAGAATTTCGGAGACAGAAGAGCTGACCAGGTTCGGGGATCCCGCCGCTGAAATACTCCGTGCGGCAGAGAGTATAAACGCAGACATAATTGCGGTTGGAAGCAGCGGAATGAGAGGGATTAAAGGAATGCTCGGCAGTGTGTCAAGATACATTATTAATCATTCCCGCTGTTCGGTATTAATTGGAAAGACAGGGTAGTATGGGCTGATGAAATTTTCAAAGGGGATTACAAAGATATGTCTCTTTCGGGTCCCTTTGGAGATTTTAGGTGTAGGGCCAGTTTCTTTGGTTACTTTCTTTTCTGGTAAAAGAAAGTGACCCTGTCTGGAAGAAATTCATAGTATCAGTAATATAAGTATACGTCACTAAAAGCGTTTACAATGCCTGTAAACGCTTTTAGTGGTTACCGCACATATTCACATGAAGCGTCATAAATAAATCGCAAGTATGAAAGTGGTTTTATATTGCATGGTGCATTAAATATACTTTCCCTTCTGAATTTATTTTTCCCTCTATCTGATATCGAATATTTAAGAACTTTTCAATCACCCATAGATTTGTCAGAAGATGCTGTGTTATGCGGGATGTTGTAAAGGATGAATCCTCATGGGACAGGCTGAGATACATTACCATCTGATCCGACAGATGGGGGTCGAAACATGCCGGGGTATTATGAAAAGCCGTAAACTGCTCAACAACTTCTTTTCCAACGTTCTCTGCAGGTTTTCCCCTTTTCCCCAGGGATGAAAATCCGGACAGAACTTGTTCGTATTCGCCCTTTAAAAATACAAACGTTCCCTGGCCAGGGGAGGGGACATCTAAAACCTGAACATCGGCAGATAACGGATAAAGTTTTTGTAACAGGGCATTCTTCTGTCTTTCGGCTATACTTATCGGGAGGCGTGAAACACCGGAATATCCATGAACAGAAAGTAAAGTTCCTTTCGAAACGGGGTTCAGCCCATTAATTTTTCCGGCAGGAAAGATTCTGAAACTGCTTTCGCCCCCTCCTTTTGGATAAAAGCCATATCTGTTGATGGACGGGTCCACTCGTATGCCAATCCTGTACAGCATTGGTATAAAGACTTCGGATATATAATGGTAGGTGGGGCTGAAAGGTACGTGAGTACCTCCTTTGATTGTAATATGAGAAGGGCTGTCAGCAGAAAGAAGCGGCAGGAGAAGGGTCTGTAATACAAGGGAACATGAACCAGCGGTTTTTATGTCAAAGATGTAATTGCCAGAATTGATTCTTCCCGGTGTAAACGAGAGTCTGGTTGAGCCTGTTTTGATGCCAGAGACCCGGGCGCTGCTAATCTCGGATACCGCGTTGACGCAGGTAATATGCTGTGGCATAAGGCCGGGTTTTTTTCTTCCTCTTCTTATGTTAAAGAGCTCGAAGGGTCTGCCTGTTATGCAGCTCAGACTCAATGCCGTTCTTAAAATCTGTCCCCCGCCCTCACCAAAGCTGCCGTCTATCTCAATTGTATTCATCCTGATCTCATGAAAAATTCAGTCTGTTCAGTTCACTATTAAACCACAAAAATACCACTAACTCAAAGACTGCAACTAGACCCGTGAAATAGTAAACATATATTTTCACTACTTTCCGGCAAAGATATGCAGCAGCTACCTAAAAAAATAAGACATTATTATGGCACTTTGTCTAAACACGTTTTAAAAATTGTTTTATTTGTCACCCCGAACCCTGCGCTGAACTTGATTCAGGACTGTTTTTATTAGATGCTGAAATAAATTCAGCATGACATGTAAGCGGACACTAATGATATACTTTATGTAATTAAATCGCTCAATTTAGGTTAAAATAACGTATATCAGATGCACAGAAGACCATTAAAGATATTCTTCTCGGGTATAGCCGGGAGCGGCGTATCAGCGATAGCCGGCTTTATGGCTGATAAAGGTCATATCATTGTTGGATCGGACAGGGCATTTGATAGAAATGTTGACCATGCTCTAAAAAAGACGTTTCAATCAAGGGGGATTACAATTGTTCCTCAGGACGGAAGTGGCATAGACGACACATTTGATTTCACGGTCTTCAGCACCGCTGTGGAACATGACAGCCCGGAATTCTTAAAAGCTCAGGCACTTCGGATTCCCATAAAGACACGGCCTGAATATCTCGCTGAAATCACGGCATCTTTTAACACAATCGCTGTTTCGGGGACGAGCGGGAAATCGACTGTCGCGGGGTTACTCGCATTTCTGATGGATAGTCTCGGGCTGAAACCAAATTTCATTGGCGGAGGAAGGGTAAGGCAGTTTAAATCACCTTCTCATCAAGGCAATTCTCTTACCGGTGATTCAGAATATCTCATTATCGAGGCATGTGAGTCGGACGGGAGCATTGTAAGCTTTAGGCCGGGGTATTCGATCATTTTAAATCTCAGCCTTGATCACCAGACCGTTGAAGAGACCGCCGGCCTGTTTGAGACCCTCATGAAAAATACAGTGAACAAAGTGCTGGTGAACGCTGACGACGAGAATCTCGCAAAAATAACGGGTAGAAACGCGGTCACATTTTCCATTAATAATTCTTCTCATTACAGGGCCGATGCAATCGTATATAAACCGTTCAGCACAGATTTTTCACTTCGCGGTTCGAGGTTTAGCCTATCTCTTCCGGGTAAATACAACCTTTACAATGCCCTCTCATGTATCGCTCTCCTTTCAGAAATCGGGATATCACCGAACGCCGTTGCAGCTGTGCTGCCCGAATTTCAGGGGATTGACAGACGGTTTAACGTCCTGCTGAATGACGGGAGAGGATTTGTTATTGATGACTATGCCCACAACCCCCATAAAATCGCTGCTCTGATGAAAACGGTCAAAAGGCTCAGGGAACGTATTTGTTACATATTCCAGCCTCACGGATATGGTCCAACCAGGCTTATGAAGGAAGGCTACATCGAGACCTTTGCAGAAAATCTTCGCGACTCCGACCACCTCGTGCTCCTTCCCATATTCTATGCCGGGGGAACCACCTGTAAAGATATATCAAGCCGTGACCTTGCAGATGGCGTACGTGCCCGGGGCAGGTCTGTGGAGGTTGTGGAAGACAGAGGAGATATTTTGAAGAGCGTTCATGAATACCGGGCCTGCGTGATCTTCGGTGCGCGGGATGAAACGCTTGCGGATTTCGCAAAACATATTGCCGATGTACTTGCTGCCAAAATAGCGGATATCAAAAGATAACTCAATAATACTATGACTTAATGGCTCAGTTTGCCGGTCCCCGCCTCGGGAATGAAGTGGAGACCAGCAAAGAGCAATACACGTCCTTTCTTTGTACCTTATTCAACCTTGACAGTGATGTTCTTTTTCTCTTCCATCGCTTTGGCAGTCTTCGGAATCTTGACCGTGAGCACGCCTTTCCTGAAAAGAGCCTCCGCCTTACCACTGTCAATCTCAACAGGCAGAGGGACAACGCGGCTGAAAGAACCGTAGGAACGTTCCATATGGTAGTAGTCTTTCCCCCGGTTTTCCTTATCTTCCTTTTTTTCGCCTTTTATCGTCAAGGACTCTTTGTTGAGAGTGACCTCGATGTCTTTGTCGTCCATACCGGGAAGCTCAGCAGAGACCTTAACCTCTTTATCGTTTTCAGTTACGTCAACGTGAGGACTGAAAGTGCTGTTTCGACGTCCGAAATACGGTTCGATACCAAAACCGCGGAAAAAGTCATCAAAGAGGGTATCCATCTCATAACGCAGCAAATCGAAAGGATTATCCCCGTCGCGCTTAATCGATACCCCTTTCCTTCTGAATGGCACAAGTTCCCTCAATGTCATAGCTCACACCTCCTTTTCTGAAAAAAATAACTTACGCTTCGACCTTCACGGGAATCTTTCTTGTTTTGACCGACTCGGCCTTGGGAAGAGTCAGCCTGAGAACCCCGTTCTTGACCGTCGCCTTTATTTTTTCCCTGTCCACTTCATCAGAAAGGGTAAACGTCCGCTTGTAATCGCCGATACCGTACTCTGATAGCCTCAGCCTGTGCTTTTCCGGTACCTTGTACTCAACTTTCCCGTAAA
>CAYFYW010000589.1:0-2233 GCA_964347425.1 uncultured Nitrospirales bacterium | reverse complement strand
GTTCTACTTCCTTGGTCACCCGGTTCAATTTCACTAGAGGGGTCCTTCCTATGGCATCCATTAGATTGTTTGCCACATTTCTGTTTCTATCCCAGTCAACAATTTTCTGCATCATACTCTCTACATTCAAAGACAACATATTTATCTATTCAGGACATCACCGAACAGTCCCATATGAGCGTAACCTTTTTTTCAGCTAGCACAGAAAGAATTAGGAGAGCGGTTGAGAACATGAACCTTGAACCTTTCAAGCTGGAAAGATGGCTGTCCGTAAACCCCTGCAAGTACGACCTCGCCAGCGCCGGAATCACCAAGCTGAAGTTGAAAGACCTGATTGACGAAATAGATTTCGACATGATGCTGTCCTATGGCCTCACTAAGGGATCAGAAAACCTCAGACAAAAAATAGCTGCCACATTCTTCCATGTCAACACGGACGAAGTCTTAGTCACAAACGGAACCGCAGAAGCCAACCTACTCATCCTATATCGCCTATTGGAAAGAGGAGACGAACTTGTTGTGCAGATGCCCACGTACATGCAGTCAGTCGGTTTCGCCAAAAGCTTACGCATCAAAATCAAGGCTTACTACCTCCAAGAAAACATGGACTACAAGCCAGACCTCGAAACCATGAAAGCGATTGTCTCCAAAAAAACCAAAGTCATATTCATAACGAACCCGAACAACCCAACAGGATCAATCGTTTCGGACTCAGAATTACGGACTATATGCGACATCGCGGAAGATGTTGGTGCTTATGTCATCTGCGATGGCGCCTTAAGAGGTTTGGAAGTTGAGGGAGAACCGTCGCCATCGCCTATTGAGGTCTATGAGAAGGGGATCGCCACAGGAAGCCTCTCCAAAATCGGCCTTTCGGGCCTCAGAATCGGATGGCTTATTGCAGATGAGGATCTAATAGAGGATTGTTGGGCATACAAGGATTATACAACCCTCTGCCACTCGGGCATCGGCGAGTACTTGGCGACTATAGCCCTCCAAAAAGAGAATCTCTCAAGATACTTCGAGAGAGCAAAAAACATAATCCGGGATCACTTGACTATCCTATCTAATTGGATGGAGGAACACAGCCAAATTATGAGCTGGGTTCCGCCCAAGGCTGGGCATACAGCCTTTCTCAGGTATAGCCTTGATATCGATTCCGCAGAATTATGTAGAAGGCTCCTCAAAGAGAAGAAGGTCCTGATTTGTCCAGGAAACTTCTTTGGCACCCCCAAACATCTCCGCTTGAGGTATAGCTGCGATAAGGAGACATTGGTGGAGGGCCTCAATCTATTTGACACCTTTATGAATATCATCGAAAAATAGGCACTAGGTTAAATCGCGTGGTGCCCACCGTCTAACAATCCGCCGCCAACAGTATCCGCATTTCCCCTTTTCTATTTCTATGTATTTTCCAACTCCGATCCAAGCCACGACCCCTCCAAGTTGAACGATGGGGTAGGTTCTAAGGCTCATCAGATATCCGCAAGGCGACGATATAACATCGATTTCTTCACCGAGAGGATCATTGCTCCAGATAATACAGACCTCACGACGAGCATCGAGACGGGGTTCAGCAACATACTCCCGCCGCTACGACTTGCCTATTAATAAAAGCCTCGGCAGGCGGGGACGACTACGTATCTGCTCCAGAGGGTTTGCTTGGTTGTCATCGCTAGCCCACATGGCGGCCACTTCCCGCTTTTAGTTATTGAGCCTCGCTGGTTTACCCGTTTTTATGGATCTTTCAACGGCCTCGCATGCGGCTATTGTCATTTTTCCAATCTCGCCCGTGACCACAGGCTCTTTATCCTCTTTTATGCTCTTTATCCAAAGCTTGATTTCTTTTTGGAGGTCGAAGAGTTCGCCTATTCTCCCTTTGATTTCTACTTCTTGGATGTTACCGCTCTTTGGTTTATAGAATAAACGGCTTTCTCGTGCCTCTGGAGACCAAAGGAAATGACCACCTTCCGTATAGCCTCTTATCGACCCTTCAGTTCCAGTGACTTCAATTGAATAATGATAGCCGAACCCAGCCATAGAGAAGGATATTGAGCCTATCACATCATTTACATGCCTCGTACACACGAAAAGATTGTCTTCGAAATCAAACAGGGTAGTCGTGCTGTTGGCTACAGCATAAACTTCTTTTGGCACGCCCAGACACCAACAAAGAAAGTCAAGGTGGTGAACGGGCTCCTCGAAAACCAAGCCACCACACAGTTCCTTCTTA
>CAYFYW010000588.1:0-3124 GCA_964347425.1 uncultured Nitrospirales bacterium | reverse complement strand
CCTCCATAAATGCTTTTTTGGACAGTCATGACACTCAATGTATTATAATGTGCTTGTATGGCTACGGGTATGAAAAAGCGCGATAAAAAAGGACCTGTTTCAAAGAAAAATGCTCTGTCCCGGAATCGGACAGGGGCGACCTGCGATTGGAAGTCGAAACCCCCGAAGATAAAAAGAGTCTCTGGTAAAAGCTCTATCTACAGGTACAAAGGCAATTATGCATGGCGGGGCATTAAAACAGAGGTCTACAAACCCGGGAAGGGAGATTGGAGCAACATTGTCCGCAAAGTTTTGACAGGGGATAACCTGAAGACGAAATCCCACGTCAGGTATTTTGAGATAGCTTCCGGCGGAAAGAGCAGTTTTGAAAAACACCGCCATGAGCATATCGTAGTAGGGTTAAGGGGAGAAGGGAAAATCCTTTTGAATAAGAGGTCTCATAAAATAGGTTTTCTTGATGTTGTATATGTATCGCCGAACACGCCCCATCAGTTTTTGAATCATTTTAATAAGCCGTTTGGGTTTATTTGTATTGTACCTGCGAAGAGGGACAAGCCGGTATTGATTAGTCACTGCGATTAAGCGAAACAAATCACCAGCTCAATGTGCTCCACGCCGCCTGAAAAAGATGCCCAAAGATAAGAGGATAACAGAGAGTATTGCCACTGATGCGTACGGGTAGATCACTATCATAACAACCGGTGTCAATATAATAATTGTGAATGCCTTTAACAGCTCGCTGTCTTTTATTATATCCGCTATTGGCGGAGAGTATTTATAGTAAAGCTCAACGAATGCCCTGCCATAAAAGTTGGTTAAAAGATGCTTATCTCTAAATTTCCTCAACAGTTTGACATACGGGTGGAGAGGGCTTCCGAAGGCCGCTGTTGCAATGAAGCATCCTCCTCCTCCTCCTCCTCCTCCGCCTTCATCTCCGTTCGATAACGCCGGGGTTGTGGCACTAACCACATTGGAATAATCAGAATACAGTTTCCCGTTATAAGCTCTAACCCGGTAAGTGTAGGTTGTAGATTCATCCAATCCAGTATCACTGTATATGCTGATGTCTGCAGCTACCGTATCAATCTCACTGTATGCACCGTCTGTACCTGTCTTCCGCTCAATCCTGAATCCCGCTTCGTTATGTGAGTTGTCTACCCAGCTTAAATCTATCTGAGAACTCGATATCGCTGTGGCGGTCAAGCCCGATGGGGCATTGAGAATTAATAAATTCGATACCGCCTTCTGTGCATTAAGTCTTCCTCCTGTTAAAACCAGGCCTGAAAGTGACGGATTTGTATCAACAGTGTTCAAAATTGTTTCTTTCACCTGTAAATTGGTAAGGTTAGGACTATTGGCAAGGATTAATCCGGCGACCCCTGAAACATGGGCTACTGCCATTGAAGACCCCTGATTATATGTATAGTTATATCCGGAGACAATAAGAGGCTCCCTTATGAGAGTCATATTGTCGATGTGAACCCCGTCAAAGTTGCCTGATAGGTCTGTTTTGAGTCCAAATCCCACAAAAAAGCTGCTGAGGAGGTCAGCAGCGGTAGTTATCTCAGAGGTAGAATATGAAATAAAAAGACCACCTGTATCTCCGTCTGTCCGGTCAAGCCAGTCCCATTTGATACCATTAGAGGAGTAATTAATATTCAGAAAATCCAGAGTCAGGGGATCGACCTTGCCCTTCCATTCAAAAGAAAGAGTATAACGGTTATCTCTCACAGAACTTATGGGGGTCATATACCCTGCCCATGAATTCGTATTACTCTGATAATTGCTGCCGGGGCTGTCCTCAAGGCTGTTGCTGCTGTCTTTCCCTGTTCCAGTGGTCACCGCCCATGTGGAGCTGGTACCCCCCCTTTCCCAGCCCAGGAGCGGAAGATTGCCCGAGGCGCCGTCAAAATCCATGCTGTAGACCTGAGTCCGAGCGCCATAAGTAAATTCAGGAACTGTGCTGTAGATACCTGACCCGGGCGCTGCTAAATCCACACTCGCAGTGCCGTAATTGGAAAAATACGAAAGGTTGTCGTTATAATCGGTAGCCGCAACAGCAATTATGTTGGGACTCGCATAGCTCGCCGGATAAACGGGTTTTGTATCATTGTCTGTGCCGCTGTTACCTGCAGAACAGACTACGACTGCAGGAGAGGCGTCTATGACATCTTTTAGTGCCTGGCTGTAAGCGTCTCCACCCCAACTCAGGTTTATTACATGGGCGCCCTTATTATTCGCATATTCAACTGCAGACGCAGCATCGGCCACTGTGCCGTTGCCGCTGACTCCCAGAAATTTCAACGGCATTATTTTTGCGTCCCACATAACTCCGGTAATGCCTTCATTGTTATTGCCCTGAGCCGCAATTGTCCCTGCTACATGCGTTCCGTGTCCGTGATAATCTGTAGGGTCATTGTCACTGTCCCCGAAATCCCATCCGTAGCAGTCGTCTATATAACCATTTACGTCATTGTCAGCGCCGTCCGCGCAGTTGATTTCGCCCGTATTCATCCAGATGTTGTCGGAAAAGTCAGGATGATTAAATGCTACTCCTGAATCAATTACTGCAATGACTACACCGTGTGAACCCGTAGTTATATCCCACGCCTCAGGGGCATCAATATCAGCGTCGCTGGTGCCGCCTGTCTCCCCTGTATTATTAAGTCCCCACAGATTGCCGAAAAACTGGTCATCGGGCACTGCCAGGGTATGGACAATAAAATTTGGTTCAGCGTACTCTACGTCCGGGTATTGTTTATACCACTGAACAGCTTCGTCCACAGTAATAGTATCAGGAAGTTTTATGCGATGAACCTTAATTTTCTTAAACTCGGTCTTCTTAACCGAGCCAAGGGCTGAGTGAAGTCCCTCTGCCGAGTATGCCTCGGTGCCGGGCTTAAACTTTACCAGGAGTTCACCGGGGACATATTCTGTCCTGCCATCTTTCTTCCTTTCCATTTTACCCGGAGCTTCTGCAGACCTCGAAACCGGGATACAAAGGTGCAGAACGACAATTATTACTGTTATGAAAAATACCGAAGGCCTGAGCGTAGTCTTTCCCCCTTTACCTTGTGGCTGAGCTTACCATCAGGAAATGTCTGTGTCAATCTCTTTTGTATTT
>CAYFYW010000587.1:0-2840 GCA_964347425.1 uncultured Nitrospirales bacterium | reverse complement strand
GTAATGCTGTCCAGGTAGCGTACAACAGTACCCAGGGGCTGGGCATGCAGTTTCTGAGGAATGAAGAAAGAAGCGCAGAGAAGATAGAGACCGCAGGAGAGAATTAACAGTGAAATGTTCCAGTTAGAAAAAAGGTCTCGTCCATTTCGCCCCGGAGAGGCTGCTCTTTTTTGGTGCAGAATGTTTGAGGCTTGCCTCTGAAATTCAGATGGTTGTAATAATGACATTGTAGATAATAGCAAGTCCTCACGATTGAATTCAATAGTTTTATAGTCTTATTAAGTTAACTGACATATAGGCTTTACAGGAATGGATATACGATATTAGTCAGTGGGTAACTTTGCCTTTGGCGTTATTGGTCATTGCCATAACGAAAAAGGAAATGCTTACATACTACAGAGTTTCTTGTATACATCTGGTTTTTTGTGCTATAAACAAAAATGACAAAACACAGAATACCGGTTGGAAAAAGGATCTTAATTTATTAAATCCGTGAAATCCATGGATATCATTTTCTGCACATTATCAGGGACAGTACCGTGAACTTTGAGGTGTATTATTGTATGGGCGCCGAAATATGATCAATAGAGTCTCTCAAATCATTTCAGTCTTATCATTTCTGCTTATTGTTTTTATTACTTACACAAATGAGATTGATGACCTTGACTTCTGGTGGCACCTGAAGGACGGGCAGATCATATACGAAACGCATACCATACCTCAAAAAGAATATTTTTCCTACACAACAGAAATCCCCGAACATATAAGCAGGATTGGTAAAAATGAGGTGGACTTAAAGGAGCTTCCCTCAGAAGATACAAGTATGTACTGGGCCAGCGGTCTTAAGGGGAACTGGCTTTCCCAGCTTGTCTTTTACCTTGTCTATCTTGTCGGCGGATTTAAAGGAATCGGCATACTCAAGTCCGCAGTCTTTGCCCTTACATATCTCGTCCTTTATCTGGCTATGCTGAAAAGGGGAGCCGGTCATTTGAGTTCATTTTTCATACTCTGTCTTATTGCGTTCATAGGAACGGATTTTAACTATACACGGCCGCAGATTTTCTCTTTTCTCTTCTTCCCGTGTATTCTTTATGTCCTCTACGATTTCAGACAAGGGGGCAGAAGCATATATTTTCTTCCTGCCCTTATGATTATTTGGGCAAATCTCCACGGAGGATTTATCCTGGGTGTGTTGACAATCCTTGCATTTGCTTGTGCCGAGTTCATCAAATATTTTTTACGGAACAGATTTGGTATATCAGAAAACTCCTGTTTACAGAAAAGACGATTATGGGAATTACTTCTTTTTTCCTCTGGTTCCAGCCTGGCGAGCCTGATAAATCCGAACGGTTATAAAGCCTTTCTATTCCCCCTGTACTTTGAAAAGAGTATCTTTATATTTATCGAAGAGTACCGGGCCCCCATGCTTTACGAATATCACGCTTACTGGTTCATGCTCGCTCTGTTAGCTTTCTCGCTCTTAATGTTAATCAAGTCCAAACACCTGGACCTGACTGAACTCTTTATTTCTCTTATTGTCACCATCCCCTCATTAAGAGGCATTAGATATATCATATTTTTTGCGCTGGGAACAGGTGTATTTCTCGCATATTCCATGATGCGGGCAGGCACAGGGATTAAGGAATGGAGTCCATTCAGGAGGTTTTTTGATAAAACAGTGTTTTCAACGATGAATATAAAAGGGTTTGTCTCGTTATTAGTGGCGGCAGGAACTCTCCTTTTTATTGCGAAAATAAGCATTTCTGGAGAGGTACTGCAATTCGACATGAGGGGGAAGAGATATCCCTCAGGGGCCGCAGCTTTTATTCAGGACAGCGGACTCACAGGAAATATGTTCAACCTTTACAACTGGGGCGGTTATCTTGTCTGGCATCTTTATCCAGATTACAGGGTTTTTATCTATGGTCGCACCATTAATGAAACAGCTTTCTTCCATTACAATCAGATAGTGCGGGCTGAAGGGGGAAATGAGCGTGACCAGCCCCTCTGGAAAAGGCTCTTGGACGCCTATGGTATTGATTTTATCGTAACGAGTGCTGTTGCGTCTTCGGGGCACATAGTGCCATTTGTGAACATGCTTTATGATGACAGGGGCTGGGAACTTGTCTACACAGATGGTAAGTCCATGATATTTGTGAAAGCCACGCCGGACAATCAGGATTTTATTCACCGCTATTACCTGTCCAAGGAGCAGATATACGATGAGATAATCAGTGAGTGCAAACAGGGAATAGCTGATACTCCTGCTACGTGGGGGTATTATGAAACCCTGGGTTACGTATATATGAAGCAAAACCGTCTAAAAGAAGCACTGAGCATGTTTCAGAGGTATCTGGCCATGAATCCGGATAATAAAAAAGTCAGATATTCCCATGACCTTCTGAAACGGTATCTGGAAAAATATAATAAGACAGGGAATAATGCAATTTTTCAATGAAGAATTGAAAAACTGGATCATCTCCAAAAGGTTGGTATGATAATAAGGATATAAACAAGCAACTATTTGGGAGAAGAACCACACATAACAATGTTCTCAAGAACTGCTTCCAGGATAAAAGCAGTTGCTCTATTTATTGCCCTCACAACGGTAATAGTATATCTTCCCGCACTTCAAAATGATTTTGTGAACTGGGATGATCCCCAGTATATATATGAAAACCCTCATATCCAGTCTGTTGATTTTATATCCTTAAAATGGATGTTGACTACGTTTCATGCCTCAAACTGGCATCCTCTCACCTGGCTTTCACATGCAATAGACTATGCCATGTGGGG
Source organism: uncultured Nitrospirales bacterium (assembly GCA_964347425.1). Lineage (GTDB taxonomy): Bacteria > Nitrospirota > Thermodesulfovibrionia > UBA6902 > BMS3Bbin08 > CAYFYW01. The sequence continues at coordinate 44 of CAYFYW010000587.1, read as the reverse complement.
ACTGGATCCCATGGGACACCATCTGACGAGCATAATCTTTCACG
>CAYFYW010000586.1:0-3197 GCA_964347425.1 uncultured Nitrospirales bacterium | reverse complement strand
CCCTATCTTTTTATCTTCACTTTTACTGGGACCTGTTACTCATCTTATTCACGCTTGTCATTACGCTAATGGCTGTTGCCGGTAAACTTATTGGTTGCGGATTGGGATTTGCTTTTTTCAGGCGCAGTCTCTGGGAATCTGCGATAGTAGGCTTTGGTATGAATGGTCGCGGAGCAGTGGAAATAGTTATGGCATCGATAATTTTAAAATTAAGCAATGACTTAATGTCTTCCGGAACTATAACCGAGCCATTGCTTACACAGAATCAATTCTCGGCTTTGATTATGATGGCTTTTATAACCACTTTGATGGCACCAATTACTTTAAAGTGGACTGCTGTAAAGGCCTGCGAGGCCGATGAAAAGACTGACTTCTGCCGCTTGTGGGATGCAGGTAAAAATATATGAATGCAAAAACTGCAATTAACCCCCGTAAAATAGTAAACATATAACGGGGTAGTCTTCCCCCGATTTGATGGACACCCCAGATAATTAGTAATATTCTGATAGGAGGTGTCTATGGCCAAAGAAAAGAGCCGGAGGCAGCAATGGGCATAAAGTCGGCAACCTGCATTATTCCTGTTCTCGTCCTGAACCTGGTTTTCAGGATGTTTGTATCCGGCACGTAATGAGCTTCCGAGTCCCAGTCACCGACCGGTGAGACAGAAAAACTACCTCCTTTATTATCATCCAGCAGGGCGCCGAATACACTTGGAGAGTCTATGTGCGGCATACAGAGCCAGTCGATTGAGCCGTCAAGCCCTACAAGAGCTATTGAGTGAAGGTTTCCGATTATTCCGTAATCACTGATTTTTTTGTACATCGGCTAATTACATGCCCTTCCTTTGAAGCTGAAGAAGAGCTTGAGAGCCTTTTTCACCTTATCAGAGAAAATCTTTTCTGAAAAGAATGTTCCTACAACCCTCTTGTTTATCTCACCGAGTGTGGGATAGGGATGAACAGCAGATGCCAGTGTAGAGAGCTTAACGCCGCCGTTCATTACAGCCACCCATTCGCTCACCAACTCCCCGGCCTGCGGACCGAGGATCTGAATGCCGATGGGCTTTTCTTTTTTATCAAGGAGCAGTTTAATTTTTCCTGTCTCTTCACCTTCTGCAAGGCTCCTGTCGTTTGCCTTAAACTCTTCTGTCCAGACCGAGTATTCGACGCCTGCCTGTTTAGCACGGTTTTCATTCATTCCGATGCTGGCGAGTTCAGGGTCTGTATAGGTGCACCAGGGCAGGTTGGTGTAATTTGTTTTTCTCGGCAGGTGCACGATAGCGTTGCTCAGTACAATGCCTCCCTCGTAGCCGGCCGCATGGGTGAACTGATAGGAACCAGTGACATCGCCTGCGGCAAAGATATGTTTCTGGCTGGTCCTCAGCCTGCTGTCTACCTTAAGTCCTTTTTTATCCGTTTCCACTGAAATGTCCCCAAGTCCGAGTCCTCCAATGTTTGCCTGTCTTCCCAGTGCAATGAGTATTTTCTCTGCTTTGAGACTCATGGTTTTGCCCCGGCCGTTCCTGATAGTGACTTCTTTATCCTTGCCAAGGTCTTTTGTACCTGTTATTGCAGAGTTTAAATGAAATTCTACCCCTTCCGAGGCAAGCACAGTCATCAAGCGGTCAGCCATCTCTTTGTCTTCTTTACTGAGGATTTGATTGCTTCGCTGGATAACAGTGACCTTTGTGCCAAGACGGCTGAATGACTGTGCCATCTCAATGGCTATAGGGCCGGCGCCCATAACAATCATGGATTCCGGGAGGCTTTCAAGGGAAAAGATTTCTTTGTTTGTGATATAGGGCGTTTTGTCAATGCCCTCTATCGGCGGTACGGCAGGTGAAGAGCCTGTGGATATAACCCATTTTTTTGCAGAATACGTTTTGCCGTTCATTTTAACAGAGTGTTCGTCTATAAACTGTGCGTTGCCGAATTCAACTTTCACACCGAGTTTGCAGAATCTCTCCTCTGAGTCGTGCTTTTGTATTGTACTGATAACTGACTGGATTCTTTTTTTCACGTCCCTGTAATCAACCGGTCTGATGTCAGGGCCGGGAAGACCAAACTTTTCGGCGTGCTTCATCAGGTGATATACATGGGCAGTCCTGATAAGTGTCTTGCTCGGCACGCACCCGTAGAACAGGCAGTCTCCTCCCAGAGCCTTTTCTTTTTCAATGAGCAGGGTCTTTGCACCGAACCGGCTTGCACCGGCTGCAACCGTCAGGCCTGCTGCTCCGCCACCGAGAATCCCTATGTCAAAATCATATTTGGCCATTTGAGCCTCCTGAGTTTCTTAGTCACTGTTCGACAAGTCCGCCTGAGGCGGACAAGTCCACCCAAGGCGGATAAACTTACGATTCGACTGAGCTCATCGAAGTCCATCCTGAGCAGCGTCGAAGAATAAATCCCAAATCACAAACACCAATAACCAAACAAGCTCCAATTACCAATGTTCAATAAACCAAATAATTTGGAACCCGGGATATGATTATTGAGATATGGTCATTGTTATTTTTAATCTTATAGTTTGTGTTTGTCTGTGGTTATTTCTCCTTTCTTGTTTTATAAAACGTTATTGATTTTTTGGCTATGAGGGGAAACAGCCCGAGTAGCACGAAGGAGAAAATTAACCCTGGTGAGAGTATACCGGAAAGCGACTCTATCTTTGCCAGTTCTTTGCCTGCGTTAACATACACAATGGTACCTGGCAGCATACCGACCTGCGAGATCCAAAAAAACTTCAGCATGGGCATTTTCGTAAGCCCCATAACCAGATTAATAAGCCAGAAGGGGAATACAGGGATTAGCCGGAGCGTGAATAAATAGAATGACCCCTCTTTTTCGATTCCTTCATTAACTGTCTTCAGCTTATCCCTGAATTTTCCCTGAACCCAGTCTCTCAGGATAAACCTTGAGACAAAGCAGGCTAACGCTGCACCTGTTGTGCTTGCAAAGGATACAACGATAGTCCCTGTTATGAGGCCGAAGAGTGCTCCGCCTGCAAGGGTCATTACAGCGGCTCCGGGCAGGGATAATGATGTTACGAGAACATAAATCCCTATGTAAGCGGCAATTACCGGGAAGCGGTCCTGTCTGTACAGGATTTCAAATTTTTCCTGGGATTCTTTTATATAAGACAGAGAAAGATACCCGCCGAGATTGAAAATTTTGAATACGGCTATCAGACCTAGTACAACA
>CAYFYW010000585.1:0-2122 GCA_964347425.1 uncultured Nitrospirales bacterium | reverse complement strand
GAGCCACACGGGACCGCAATATCAGCAAGCTCTATTCAGTAGGGGCTGACATTGTCATGTCATACGCTTCCATGGGGGCGAACAGAATTCTTAACATCCTCAAACCCGATGAAATCCTTATGCTGGCCGAAGGATTAAACGTATTCAAGATACATGTTCCCGCGTCTTTAACAGAGAAAACACTTGCTGAAAACCAGATAAGAAGAAAGACGGCGTGCAATGTAATCGCAATCCGTTCCGACGAAGCTTTTAACATAAGTCCTGATCCGACCGTTAAATTAAAGAAGAACGAGGAATTGATCCTTATCGGCACGGCCGAGGCGGAAATGGAGTTTAAGAGGGTGTTTGCTTGATGTCATCCGATGAGACTGAAATACAAGGACGGATACCGTATTTTTCCATCAGGACGCCGCCGAGATGAATGAAGCAGTCCTTTGCGCATCCCTTACCAATAGATTCATAGTCTCCTGAAACTGATTTGCACTCCGGCCTGAAATCGCGCAGGCAGTGGGCGATGAGTGCGAATTTATAGTCGCTTCGTTTAAAGGCGTTTTTATATATCCGGTTCACCAGTTCGATCTCGATCATGAATAAATGGTACTGGTATTCTTTTGTCTTCAATACATCATCAGACCTTTTTGAAATGGGGAGAGTTCCTAAATGCTCTTTGACACCCGTCGTATACACGGACAGGGATTCCTTCATTGAATTTTTGATGTATGAATCAAACGATTTTTCGATTCTGCCTCGTTTCAGTTTTTTGGTAAAAAAGAGATTCCGCCGACATTCTGCACCTGCTCAAGGAGCATCTGCGGATCAGGGTATCTTTCCAGGAAATGATCTGTCAATTCCATGATGAGACGGTAATACTTATCGGTTCCGGTTTCCCTGCCGAATAATGAATAAGTTATTCCTTGAAAAGACATGTATTAATGATAAAATGTTGATGGGATGAAAAGCTCAGGTTTGATTATTTATTGTTTTAGTGTGTATGGTTATTGTGTGAGATCAGATCATTCATCGTGATAATTTTTCATGAATAAAGATCTTACCTTACCGATAGAATTCAAGAAGGTCTTTTCTTAAAAGGATTATAATTATTATTTATTGACTGTAGACCTGACACCGTCAATCAATTGCTTCTACTTATTCCTTTCGGTGATGTCCATGATCATCCCTGATAACATTTCCCCGTCGAGATTTGCGTTTAAAAGCACATGTATGATTTTGTTCTTTCTGGTAACCAGTTCAACCTCGAAGTCGCATACTCTGCCTGTATCCTTAAGTTTATTTATCAGTGTTTCTCTGTCCTTTGGATTCTTATATCTAGATCTTACATTGCTATTCATCAATTTTCCCGGGTCTTTAAATTCAAGCATTTTTGCAAGAGCCTTATTTGCGTAAATGATATCACCTTTCAGATTGGTTTTATAAACGCCAATGAGGGCGTTGTCAACAAGGTTGCGGTATTTATATTCAAACTCTTTCAAAAGAGATTCGATCTTTATCTTTTCAGTAATGTCTTTTAAAATTTTAACGACCTGTATCACTTCATCATTGTTTTTATCTTTTACAGGTGAGGCTGTTACATTAAAAATTCTTTTCTCCCCGCTTCTTAATATAAACGGGGATGTGACTGAGTCGGGCTTGCCGGTCTTTAAAACGTCATTAAGAGGACAGGGTTTGTGAGGATATGTTTCATGACAGGGTGAAGCGAGTCTGTGAAAAAGGGAGTGACATGTAGGGTATTCAGTGTTATTATTTGATCCAAATAGCCGGAGTACCATAGCATTAGCAAACGTTACTTTATAATCTTTATCAATAAGTATGATGCCGTCGCTGACGGTGTCTGTAACTTTTTTAAAAATATTCATCAATTCGTTCATTTGAAAATCTCCTGTAATTATTGACACTTTTATAAGTTATCGTGCAAACGTCGCAACACCTTGCCTCAGCAAAAGACAAACCGCATATATCCTTTTGGTTCTCAAGCAATTAAAAGGCCACAATTTTGATTTCTTATTTTTCAGGGGGTTATCCGGGGTGTGATAACTGTGAGTCGAAACTATATGGTCATTTTGGCATGAATTCGGTTAAATGACCATATTCGACTCAACCTGTG
>CAYFYW010000584.1:0-5813 GCA_964347425.1 uncultured Nitrospirales bacterium | reverse complement strand
GGTCCCCCAAACCATCTTAAAAATGGAACAGGGCGTTTCAACGAGTAGAAATTCCCAGTTAAAAGTTGCAAAGGCACTTGGAAAAAAACATGAGGAAGTTTTTCCATCACACAGCAGATAATTAGATCGACTGCCTGATGCAGTCACTTTATCCGGTTTTTTTATAAGTTAAAAAGATTTTTAAGTCGCGTATATCTGCTTTTAGGCATAATTTTATGAAAAAAAGGGCTTATAAGAGAATACCGACGAGTATTAATGCAAGATTTTTCTGCGACGGCTTATTCTACCCCGGAACTGTGACAAATCTTTCGGAAAATGGCATGTGTATTCACACGAGGGTATGCTTTCCTATTGACTCCATGTTTGATGTTCTTATTCCCATGAAAAAAGAGGTTTTGAATGTCCCTGTCAAAATCAGCAGGATAGAAAAAACAGAAGATTTTTGTGATACCATGGGTGTTGAGGTTTTGAATTCACCAGAAAATTATTTAGAATTTGTAGACAATTTAAGATTTGCTCTGATATCCTGAGCGCGTCCGCAAGCCCTGTTGCTGACCACCTGAGTCTTTTCGCTTCGTGGCCCTGTCCTCCGGTTATCAACAATTCCATTTAACCGTCTTTTTCTGATCCGGTTGGAAGAGAATGTGAAAAAGGAAATGCTTACAAGAAAATGGAGGTTTTTGACTTTAACCCTGGAAAAAATGTATGTTTAACTATGGCGACAGAGGGCTATAAAAAGTGGGTAATAATTACTATTTTTCTGATAATAACTGGTTTTGTTATTTTTGTTCTAACAGATTCGTTCCGGAGAACCGGAAAGCCCGCAGATGAGACCCACAAGAGGACCCTTCAGCCCGGCCCCCTGATAGATTCAGGCATAAAAGAAACGGTGCCTCTTGAGCAGATGGAAAAGCAATTTGAAAGCGCAGAATCGCTTGCGCGTCTTGGAGATACGTATTTCGAAACAAACAGGTTTGAAAAGGCAATAGAGGTTTATGAAAAAGTTCTTAAACTCGACCCGGGTGATGTGGATACATATAATGACCTGGGGCTTGCCTTTCATTATTCCGGTAAGTCGGATATTGCTGTAGATACTTTGAAGAAGGGAATAGAGATTAATCCATCCTACCAGAGGATAAGGTTAAGTCTTGGATTTGTCCTTGCATCAACGGGAAAAAATAAAGAAGCAAAGGATGCATTGCAAAAGGCTAAGTCCCTGGCCCCTGATTCAGTGGTAGGACGCGAGGCAGAGAGGATTCTCGGCCTTTTAAAATAGCCCCTCCTTACATTGATGCGAAGCAACTAAATTAATTGTTCGATACCTCAAGTAATCCATATTTTTGATCACTATCGTCCAGAATAATCATGAACAGGGAGGCTGGTCGATGACTCGTAGAGATGCCGAAGAAACACAATGACGACACCTCTTATATAAGCAGCGTTTATTTATCAGCATTGCGACAATACAATTATTCCTTGATACGTCTTTCATCAAAATGAGGTTTGACATTCAAAAAATTTGTTCGCCACGGCGAATCTCTGATCGATTCATTGTGTTTATGAGGTGTTCAGCCTCCACAAATTCTTTATTTTTGATTAATTATCTTCTCCAGAATACCTGACCATACAGAGTAACCCTTATCACTCAGGTGCACACCGTCATCGAGTAAATACTCTTTCACCGCCTCTCCTTTTTCATCTATAAAAAGCCGATATATATCAAGGTATTCTGCCCCTTTATTTTGTGCAAGTTCTTTCAGGGAATCGTTCACACCCTTAATTGATTCTGCAGGGATAAAGTCAACAAGGGCCGGCAGGAGGCTGTGAATGAAGATTCGGGCAACCGGATAAGCAGTTGATAATCTCTCGATTATCTTCCCGTAGGAGTCAAAAAATTCAAAATCCTCCATCGCAACATTGTTTATTCCTGACATGATAAAGACAAGGTCTGCTTCGGGATATCTTTTTATTATGCTTTCAACCCTTGAAAGGAGCCCCTCAACCGATTCTCCGGCAACGCCAAGATTTGCTATACTATGATTTGGAAACCTCTCCTGCCAGTCAAAGTACTCAATTAAGGAATGTCCAATAAAAAGTATATCCATTTACAAAACAGGCCTTTTCCTGCCTCCGGGCATGGCGTTAAGATACAATAAATTAAGATAAAAAATATAGCAATGTTCTCTGTGCCTGCCCTGTTATATGTTTACTATTTTACAGGGAACTCTGTGGCTAGTTGCAGTTTTTGGGTTTACGGATATAGTAAAATATGATGAAGGCGAAGGGCCCCGGACAAGCCCCGAGATGTTTCTCTGCCGGTACGGAGGACTTCTGGATAGGCTTGATATATTCGGGGCAGTCATTGAGTCAGGTTAAAAAACATGGAAAGAGGACGACGCACAAGAAAGAGAATAAAAGTCAGCTGTGATGCGGAAATTGTCTCCGGCGCGGGATACTACGCAGGATTTGTTGAGAATATTTCAGAATATGGTATGAAATGGTATCAGTATGAGGATATGAATAAGTCTGCAAAGGCCTTTCCCCCTGGAACACAACTCAAGGTTAAGCTCAAACTCCCCTCCGGAGAAAGACTCCTTCTGAATTGCAGGGTGATATGGTCACGTAGAATTTCAAATAGTAAATCTACAAACACCATAGGGTTAGACCCTCCTCCGAATTTTACGGAATTGGGCATGGAAATCATCAACCCACCTCCACAATATAAGGCGTTTTTAACAACTCTGCAGTAATTCCATTGCCTCAAACGGTTTTTATGCAAAATAGCTCAAAATTTCAGATTTATTAATTTTCGTTAAATCGGCTGTAATGTTTTTAACAAGCCTGGCTTTAACAGAGGGGGTCAGGTTTTCGATAATCTGCCGGTTTATTTTCCTGGCAGCTGCCAGATACCACCTGACATAACCTTCCCTGGCAATTAATGCGTTTATATCGTTTGCTATCATCTTTGCAAGCTTTTTTTCATTTTCTATTAAGAGGTTGTGGGGTTCACCGTACCCTTTTGGAGCTCCATTTTTACCGCCGCCCGTACCAAATCTTCCTGCGCCGTCACTTAATTTATTTCCTAATCTGCCATGACCCTCTATGGAATCATAACTTTCTATCAATTTAGTTTTCGCACTTTCCATGGGGTTTTTTGAAACCCTGTAAGCCTTAAAATGCCCCAGGTCAACTGTAATTATGATTTTGTCCATAATATCCCTTCCTTCTTCTTTAGAGAATATCTTGCAGATTGGCCTCTATATTAATTTTAACTCTTTATTCTCTGAAAGCCAAATACTAAAGTCAGTCGCTACCTGAATTGAGCGATTTAATTTCATAAAGTCAGAGCGACTCTCTAGCCGATGCGGCTAAACTCCGCTCGCCTCGCTCCGGCGCGGACTCGCTTGAGACTCCCTCTTTAATCCTTTATAATGAGGGATTAATTAAATCTTACATTTGAGGAGCGTGAACATGTCAAAAAAGGATATTTTGGAAAAATACAGGGGGTTTGCTTCAGACTATAACCATGGTATGGACAAATCCAGCCTCTGTGAAAAATACGGGGTGCCTGAGAAAGACTTTGATACATTCCTTGGTTTTCTGAAGAGAAAGGGGATAATGCTCTCTGTGTCGAGGCCAGGTACGTTTCAGTTAGCACACGACATTGACTTTGAGATTTTCGGCGATGACATGCAGTTTGTTGAGATAGAGCTTGACCCCGGCGAAACAGCTGTTGCCGAGGCAGGTTCAATGATGTACATGGATTCGGCTGTTCAGATGCAGACTATTTTCGGAGACGGCAGTGCCCAGTCAGACAGCATCATGAGAAAGCTCTTTGGTGCGGGCAGGAGAATCTTGACCGGCGAATCCCTGTTTATGACCGCATTTACCAACACAGGTTCCGGGAAGCAGCGGGTCTCTTTTGGCGCCCCATACCCGGGCAAAATAGTTGTGCTGGACCTTTCGGAACTTGGCGGAGAGATCGTCTGTCAGAAAGATGCCTTTCTGTGTGCTGCGAAAGGGGTTTCAATTGGCATAGCCTTCCAGAAAAAGTTGGGAGTTGGACTGTTCGGCGGAGAAGGATTTATCCTTCAGAGGCTCCAGGGAGACGGTTATGCATTTGTCCATGCAGGGGGTACGATAATTGAAAAAGAGTTGCGGCCGACGGAGAAGATGAGAATTGACACAGGCTGTCTTGCAGCACTGCAGTCACGGGTTACTTATGACATCGAGTTCGTCGGGGGCATAAAGACGACCCTCTTTGGGGGTGAGGGGCTGTTCTTTGCGAACGTAACAGGACCGGGCAAGGTATGGCTCCAGTCACTGCCGTTCAGCCGTCTCGCTGATCGCATTGTATCCTCGGCTCCGAAGATGGGGGGTCAGAGAAAGGGAGAGGGCTCCATATTAGGCTCAATCGGTGACATCATCAGCGGCGATAACAGGTTTTAGTCTTTTACCTGAATCTGTAACCACATGTGCTTTTTGTAATAAATTCAGATTCTGATCTTGGATACTTCCTGCAATTTAAAGTCCTGAAAGAATATATTGAACAATAATATGATCCGTCCCACCTCTCTTTCAGCATTGGACATTCAAAAAGTAATTTACAGCATTCACCGCAATTAACACACGTACCTTTTCTATTGCCTGAAACAGGTAATACTGAAGTAACGGTTCTTCTGACTTTATTAACCATGCTCTTTTTATTATCAAAAAGAGGTTGTTGTTATTTTATGAACATACATTAATTTTGTCTCACCGGTTGTCAGGTTCACGGTTGGTCGCCTGAACCTTGAACCCTGGAACTGTGAACCTTAGTAGTTACATTAAAATTAATAATAATAAATGGCACTATTTTACTCTTTTCAGTCAATAGAGTTCAATAATAAATTATACAAGCGCATCTAATTCTCATTAACGCAAATATTGAAGGGTATTGTATTTTCACTGATTTTTGTATTAATCTTGTAAGATGCAGGAAAGAGAGCTTTAATGAAATATTTGCTTCCTGTAATTCGCCTGATTGTAGTGAATAATAAAAATCCGCAGCAGTGTAGCCGATAGGTAGTAACTTGAGCCCGGCGTTACAGCAATACAGCACCAGCCAGGAGTAGACCCCTATGTATAACGAATACTTTGGCCTAAAGGAATTGCCTTTTTCTCTTGCCCCGGATCCACGGTATCTCTACATGAGTGAGCGGCACAGGGAGGCTCTGGCACATCTTGTATACGGAATGAAGAGTGATGGCGGTTTTGTCCTGCTTACAGGCGAGGTGGGAACAGGCAAGACTACTGTCTGCCGCTGCTTGCTGGAGCAGATACCTGAAAACACCGATATAGCGTTTGTCTTTAATCCTAAATTGACCGTTGAGGAACTGTTAGCCGCGGTTTGTGACGAGTTTGGCGTTCGATACCCGAAAGGCAATAAGAGCATTAAAGTATTTGTAGACCTCCTGAATGAGTATCTGCTCGATGCCCATGCCAACGGTCGTAAGGCAGTACTCATCATCGATGAGGCACAAAATCTTAGTGCAGATGTATTAGAGCAGTTGCGGCTGTTGACTAACCTGGAGACTAACCAGCATAAACTGCTGCAGATTATCTTGCTGGGACAACCGGAACTCAAAAACATGCTGGCGAGACCGGGTCTCCGTCAGCTGGCTCAGCGGATCATTGCCCGTTACCACCTGGGTCCCTTATTGAGAAAAGAGGTGGCTGCTTACGTGGCACATCGACTTTCAGTAGCCGGGTTGCGAAGTCAGTTATTCCCTCCCCCAACAATTGACAAATTGTACCACTTAAGTGGTGGAATC
>CAYFYW010000583.1:0-1568 GCA_964347425.1 uncultured Nitrospirales bacterium | reverse complement strand
ACATAAAGTTACCAAGCCATTGATATGGTTAGGACTTGTGCTCGCAATCACTGGCGCTGCTATAACCTACCGTGATACCGGACTTACCGGAATTCCTCTTCTTCAGGCTGTAATTGCAGTTGTTCTCGTGCTAAACGGTCTGTTTCTTTCTTTTTATGTAAGCCCCTTTCTGTTAAGACGCGAGAGAGAAGGAAGGGAAAAGGAGCTGTTGCCGGATTCGCTCCAGATAAAGATTATTATAAGTTTTATAATCTCGTTTATCGGCTGGTGGAGCGAGGTTTTTTTGCTTGTGTGGTATCTTGTTGTGATGAGATAACCGGATATGAGTAAACAGCTTCATTATATTATATCCCCGCTTTTCTATCTCGGCGTTATGGTAGCAGGAAGGACTTTTACCGGCCAGGGATTGACAGAATGGTATCCCTCGATTACAAAACCGTCGTATACTCCACCCGGAAGTATTATCGGGCTTATATGGACAATTATCTTTGTACTCTCCGCAATATCGCTGATTCTTTTTATCAACCGGGGAAGGGAGAGCAAAGCTTTCTGGCCGATTATCGGGGTATTTATTTTTAACGGTATCGTCAATACAGCATGGAGTTATATCTTTTTTACAAGGCACATGATCGGTCTTGCTGTCATAGACGCTCTTCTTATATTGATTACAGTTGGCCTGCTTATGGTTGTGACCTGGCCTTATTCAAAGGCATCGTCGATATTATTGCTGCCTTACCTGCTCTGGGTTTCTTTTGCAACTTATCTTACGTATGATATTTATAAATTAAATTGAGCGGTTGAGTTTGATGAGCAAAAAAATACTGAGACAAAAACAAAAAGGCACGGGAGACGTGCCGGCACGTCTCAAGGTTATCAATAAAAAACAGCGCCATGCGGTTCTTGCAACTGTGTCAGGTACAAGGCCGTACACATCGCTTGTGGCTTTTGCCCTGACACCGGATGCAAAGAATATCATATTTGCAACACCCAAAAAAACCCGCAAATACAAAAATATCGTAAAAAACAAAAATGTCTCGCTTCTTATACACACCGCGAAAAATATCTCTCAAGATTACCTACAAGCAGAGGCAGTAACGATTCAGGGAAAGGCACATACTATTAGCTCTAAAAAAAGGAAAGAGTTTGCCGGTATACTTGCCAGAAAGCATCCTGACCTCAGATTATTTATCAACTCAACAACCACGGCAATAATCAAAGTAAAAGTAGAATACTGCCTGCATGTAAACAGTTTCCAGCAGGTCACAGAGTGGCATGCGTCATAAAACTTCATGAGAGTCGGGTATCCCTGCATTAATCTTTCTCTTCCGTGCAGGAGTTCCAGGACATTCCGGCTTGCTTCTTATTCCGAAGAACGGGTGCATTTTATTGTACGGAATAACCTTGCGTGTCTTATGGAAATCCTTAAGTTTAATATTCAGCATCATCTTATTTTTTTCCGAATAACATCTGATCTGATCCCTTTTGCATCTCATCCGGTCTGCAAATTTCCATGGCAGAAGAAGTTTAAAAAAGAATTCAGGAAAATCGGAAACTTTATAAAAAAACAC
>CAYFYW010000582.1:0-3230 GCA_964347425.1 uncultured Nitrospirales bacterium | reverse complement strand
AAATCCAAAAGAAATTCTCCTTGTTGCCGATGCAATGACAGGACAGGACGCGGTAAATATTGCAAAGTCTTTTAATGACAGGCTTGACCTTAACGGTATTATTCTTACCAAGATGGACGGTGACGCCAGAGGCGGGGCAGCCCTTTCCATGGTGGCTGTTACTGGAAGGCCCGTAAAGTTTATTGGTGTCGGTGAAAAGATTGACTTCCTAGAACCGTTTCATCCCGAAGGGATGGCATCAAGGATCCTGGGTATGGGTGATGTTATCAGTCTTGTGGAAAAGGCACAGGATGCTATAGATGTTCAGGATGCCCTTAAATTACAGAAAAGACTCGGCGAGGACAGGTTTACTTTTGAAGACCTGAAAAGTCAGATAAATCAAATCAGGAAAATGGGCCCTCTTGAAAACTTACTCGGCATGATTCCTGGATTAGGCAAACAGGTTAAGGGTCTTTCGCTTGATGACAGGGAATTCATTAAAGTCGAGGCAATAATTAACTCGATGACCAGGCAGGAAAGGGAGAATTATGGTATAATTAACGCCAGTCGAAAAAGAAGAATAGCGGCGGGAAGCGGTACCACGGTAAACGATGTAAATAGGCTCATTAAACAGTACCTTCAAATGAAAAAGATGCTCAAGATGTTTAAGAAGGATAAAAAATTCAAGTTCGGTAATTTTTTTAGATAGTTCTTGCTTGAAAACTATCAGGAACTTATGTTATGAGGAGGGATATATTTGGTAAAGATAAGACTGACAAGAAAGGGTGCGAAAAAAAGACCCTTTTACAGAGTGATTGCAGCTGATTCAAGAGCGAGAAGAGATGGCCCCTTTTTAGAGATTCTCGGAACGTATAACCCGTTAAAAGATCCTTCAGAGATAAAAATAAACATGGAAAGGGCTGAGTATTGGCTTAGTCATGGAGCACAGCCAAGTTCTACCGTCAAGAAACTATTGAAACTCGCTGGCCTGTGAAAGGCAGTATAAATTCATATGGGCGTCGGAGGTACACAGATGAAAGACTTAATCGAGCAAATGTCAAAGGCACTGGTTGACAAACCAGAAGACGTTTCTGTTACGGAAGTTGAAGGAGAAAGGACAACGGTCTTTGAACTGCGGGTTGCATCGAGCGATCTCGGCAAGGTTATAGGAAAACAGGGCAAGACGGCAAGGGCCATGAGGACAATATTAAGCGCTGCCGGGACAAAACTCGGCAAGAGATGCGTCCTTGAGATATTAGAATAAAGCTGCATTCCGAATTTTAATAATCAAATTGTGAAGCAATTTAGAGAAGGATTTTTTTGTAATTTGCAATCGAATGTAAAATTACAAAGCTCAAATGTCAAATGAAATCCTGAGCTCAAATTTCAGAAAATTAAAACATTTTGTCATTTGACAGTGATTTGTTCATTTGGATTTTATAAATGAAATGCGATGTCCTGACTCTCTTCCCTGATATAATAACTGCCTATTTAAAAGAGGGTATTGTAAAAAGGGCACAGGAAAAAAAGCTTCTTGAGGTTAAGGTTTACAATATCAGGGATTTCGTTTCAGGTAAATATAAGGCCGTTGATGACTACCCTTTTGGAGGCGGTGCAGGAATGGTGATCAAACCCGAACCACTTTTCAGGGCAATTGACTATATTAAAAAGGACGGCAGAGAAAGGAGGGTAATCCTCCTGAGTCCGCAGGGAAAAAAATTTAATCAGTCGCTTGCGGAAGAATTTTCAAGAGAGCAGCGGCGATTTGTATTTATCTGCGGACGTTACGAAGGAATAGACGAGAGAGTGAAGATTTCCCTTGTAGAAGAAGAAATTTCTATCGGGGATTACGTTATGACCGGGGGGGAACTGGCTGCACTGGTTATCATTGATGCCTCGGTAAGGCTTATCAGAGGTGCTCTCGGTGACGAAAAATCAGCAGAAGAGGAATCGTTCTCATGGGGATTACTTGATTATCCGCATTACACGAGACCAAGAGTATTCCGGGGATTGAGTGTGGCGGACATTCTTGTCTCCGGAAATCATAAAGAGATACAGCGATGGAGGAGAAAAGAAGCGTTGAGAAAAACACTGAAGGTAAGACCTGACCTTATTGAAAAAACCGAGCTTAGCGAAGACGATAAAGAGATACTTTCAGAGATAAAATCCTCATCGGGAGATGAGGATGATGACATAGATTAAAAAAAAATTTTGGTGTAATCAACTATTTTATACTGGGAGGAGCAATAAAGTGGACGCCATGAAAATCGTAGAAGAGGGATACAAAAAGAATGTCCCTCCTTTTAGAGTAGGTGATACCGTTAGAGTAAGTATGCGTGTTAAAGAAGGGGATAAAGAAAGAGTCCAGTCTTTTGAAGGAGTTGTGATAGCCAGAAGAGGAAGCGGCACCCGTGAGACTGTCACGGTCAGAAAGATATCCTTCGGCATCGGTGTTGAGAAGATTCTGCCAATGAGTTCCCCCTGGATCGATAAAATAAAGGTTGTCAAGAGGGCAGATGTGAGAAGGGCAAAGCTCTATTACCTGAGAGGAAGAAAAGCCAAGGCAGCAAGACTGAAAGAAAAGACTTTCACAGGCTCAAAATAGGTGGGGGTCTCATGTACTCCTTTGAAAAAGACAAACTCCATATTCTCCTACGACGAGACAATCAGAAAGAATTATCCTGTTGTCGCAGGCATTGACGAAGCGGGCAGGGGCCCCCTGGCAGGTCCTGTTGTTGCAGCCGCTGTAATACTCCTGCCGAACCATACCATTGATGGTCTCAGGGATTCGAAAAAGGTTTCTGAAAACGAGCGTAAAAGACTCTTCTGGGATATCGTCGACGGTGCAAATGATATCGGCATTGGAATCATAGAGGCCGATACGATAGACAAAACAAATATACTTAAATCTACAAAGCGTGCTATGGAAGCAGCGGTTCATGATTTATCGGGGCGCCCTGATATTCTGCTCATAGACGATGTTAAACTTTTAAACGTGAAGACTGTCCAGAAATCTATAATCAAGGGCGAGTCAGTGAGTGCCTCTATAGCTGCGGCATCTATTATCGCAAAAATAGTGAGAGACGATATCATGCTTGCCTACCACAAAAAATATCCCCAGTATAATTTCAAGGAACACAAGGGTTATTCAACAAAGGAACATATGGAAAGTATCCGTTTACACGGTCCATGCCCGATTCACCGCAAAAGTTTCAGGAAAGTCATGGACCTGGAACTCCCACTTTAAATAT
>CAYFYW010000581.1:0-11849 GCA_964347425.1 uncultured Nitrospirales bacterium | reverse complement strand
TTAACATATTCTAAGCAAGAATGGTACCATTTATTTACAAATTTCCTTATAGACTTGTGTAAATGAGCTCAGAATATGCATAAATTATGAGATATTAGTTGCCTGTCTCTGTCAAAAAGTGAGCAATGACGGCACTTTACATTTTATGACACTGGATGCAGAGTTCCCTATCTTTATCAAAAGAGAGCATAAAATCTTCCCTGGCAGTGTGTATACTGTGACAGGAATTACAGGTCATAGGCTGTCCATTCCGGGGGTCGATGGCATTGGTTCCGAGTGGGTGCGTGATTTTATGCTCTGCTTCATGGCAATTAACGCACATAAAGGTTTCGTCTCCGCTGAAATAAAGGGGCATCTGACTGGAACAGTCTCTCATATGACAGGCAAAACATTTTCTGTCTCTGACCGGAGGACATTTTATGTTTTTCAATGTCTTTTCCATAATGATCGTCCTTTTCTCGGTGTCCTGATGGCAGGGAATGCATAATTTTGTCTCGTTTACCGTCAGATTTTTCTTTGCAGAAGCATGGTAATCATGGCAGACAATGCAGGGATTCTCTACATCCTTTACGTGAATGTCGTTGTCAATGTATTTATCTCTGGTATCACCCCTGGAATGGCAGCCAAAGCAAAGATTCTTACCCTCAATCTTGATTGTTATATTCTTGCTGTCGACAATCGGGTTATGGCACTCGTTACAATTTTTGTCGAGAAAGGCACTATGACCGTAAGGGCCGAGAAGTCCCTTGTCCTTGGTACCGTGTCCTGTGTGGCAAGAGGTACAGTCTAATTTCTTCGTTACAGGCGATATTGATATAATACCTGCTGTGCACCTTGGTGCATGACATTTCTTGCATATCTTATTCGGTGGAGACAGTAACAGTGCATCTTCAGATGAGGCATGGGAGTTATGACACGATGAACACTTGCCTTGCTTAAAAGGGAGACACGTGTAGGGTTTCATAGTCTCTTCCTTCAGAGTTTCATGACAATCCAGGCAGAGATTCTTTTCTGCTTTCACAATGAGATGTTTATGTTTTCCGCTATGGGCATTATGGCAATCCGTACATACGTTATACCTGAGGGCACTATGTAAGTTAACGCTCCGGAGAAGATTCCTGATGTCCTCGTGGCAGCCCAGACAGATGGAGTCGATCTCGTCTTTCATCAGGCCTTCAATATTACTCACATGAGAGTTATGACAGGTGGTACACTTGCCCCGTTTAAACAGAAAATGCAAATAACGCTCAGACAGGCCTTCTTTCGTCTTTTCATGACACTGGTAGCAGAGGGCAGGCTCCTTGATTTTAAGACCGCTCTGAGCATAGGCAAAACTACCCCAGGTCAGAAGAAAGCTGCCTGTAACAATGCAAATTAGAGATTTAAGAAACCTGCTGAATTTTGCATTTTTCAATTTACATTTCTCAATTTGCATTTCTCTGTTATGCATGACAGGCCTCGCAGTCTCCCTTGATAAAGGGTTCATGCTTTATCTTCTTAAGAAGACCGGGCATTTCAGTCACATGTGGTTCATGGCAACTTGTACAATGATTGATTTTTGCTATCGGCTCTCTATGAGCCTTCAATAATCTTTCTGTATCGAGAGAATGGCATTTCACACATAGTGCCGGGTCAGCATCATTGAGCAGATGCTTTGAATCAGAGTAGTGAGAGAAGTGACAGCTCAGGCAGTCCCCTTCTTCCATTGATACGTGGCCTTTTCTCACCGTGGTGGTAACAATTCTTCCGTGACAGGAAAGACAGAGTTCATTCGGGCGATGTAACAGTTGATACTTGAGCTTTGTCCCATGAGGGCTGTGACACTCTGTACACTTCCCTTCATCCACGGGATAGTGCTTTGTGCTTCTGACCTTTGCTTCTTCCTCCATGGTCTTATGACAACCGTAACACAACTCAATCATGGGCATAACCGTAGAACCAACATAATTACTTGCATGGGGGTTGTGGCATGTTCCACAATCCTTATTTTTAAAAAGCGGGTGGGTGCCCTGTTCTTCAATATCGAGAAACATGCTCTCATGGCAGCTTATACAGAGTTGTGCCGGTAAATTACTCAGGAGATTTTCGTAATTAGATGCATGAGATATATGGCAGGATCCGCATTGTTTCTTATTCACGGGTGTATGGATATATGTCTTAAAGTATTCTTTTTCCTCCTTCTTGTGACAGGTATAGCATAATTCGGTCAGGCGTGTTTGGGACATGACAGGGTTGTTAGTGCCGTGAGCGTCATGGCATTGTATGCATTCGATCCGGGAAAATGGTTCATGGGTGTATTTTTCTATTAACTCCTTTTCCACCTGGGGATGGCAGGACAGACATATTCGTTTTTCGGGCTCCTTTAAATAAAACCGGTTCTCAGAGGCATGGGGATTGTGACAGGCGGCACAGCCCTGCTCTTTAATTGGCTGGTGCAGGTTTCTTACATCCATTTTCGGCTTTTCAGTATGACAGCTTAGACACAGTTCATTTTTCCCCATGAGGGTAACGTCTTTGAAATCTGAAGCGTGTGGACTGTGGCAACTCAGACATTGGCCTTTATCCGTAATAGGGTGTATGTAATCTGTCGAAAAGTCGATTTTTTCTTTCTCATGACAGATATAGCAGAGCTCGCCATCAGGTGCAATTACATTCAGAGGGTCAGGGTCAGTAGTCGGATTATGGCAGGACGCACACTCTACTTGTTTCAGGGGAGTATGAACATATTCCCTGAGCAATTTGTCATTTGATGAACTGTGGGAGGAATGGCAGCCAGAGCATTTAGCCTGTTCAACGGGATAATCTTTATGCGCCGTGGTAAAATCGGTTTTTGTGAATTCATGGCAGGACTGGCAGAGCTCCAATTCTTCTTTCAGGAGGTTGTCTTTGTGTTGAGAGCCATGTGCTGCGTGGCAGGTCAGACAGCCGTCATCAAGTGGTTTGTGTCTCCTGGCCCTCGTAAAGGGGGAACGGTCGTGACAGGAAAAGCACTGCTCATTACCCGAAATCTTCTGAAGAAACTTATTTTCTGACGCGTGGGGGTCATGGCACGGTATACACTTACCCTGCTTGATAATAGTGTGTACGTTAGTCAACGCATCCATATCTAAAGCCATGTCGGTATGGCAAATGTAGCATAGCTTTCTTTCGGACCTTTCTTTAAAGGATTTGACAGCAAGCCTTCCGTGGCGGAGGTGGCATGCCTCACAATCCCGCTTATCCATTGGCGAATGCACATATTTCTTATCATACTCACTCAACGTTTCTTTGTGACAATCCAGACAGGGCTTGGGGACAAAACCCCTTCTCGGTCTCCTTTCAGGAGCGCATGAGAGAATAAGGCTGCAAATCAGAAGCAAAACAGAAAGTTTAAGAATTGTCAGAACTTCACCACTCTTTTTTCTTTTTAGTATCAATATATTCTTCCCCGCTATCTGATTACTATTTTACGGGGTCCTCTGTGGCTTATTGCAGATTCAGTAAAAATTATTTTATCAACTTTTTTTCATACAACTTGATTTTGTCTTCGTTGATTTTTATCTCTGCTTCTTCTTTCAACTGCTCAACATATTTCCCGTATCGGTCATTGATTTGTCCGCTAACATATGCCCTGTATACAATGGATTTTATTTGATCAAATTCCTCGACCTCCTCTTCAGTCTTTTCCTGGAACCTGAATATTCTGTAAAGGGAGTCAATCTTCTCTATCGGACTAATGTCCCCGGGACTAAAGGCGTCTATCTTATCCCTGAGAGGCTCAGGCAATTGCTCTCTGGTAAGCCATCCCAGAAATCCACCTTTTGGGGCAGCAGAATCAGTCGATTTCGTTTTAGCAAGCCATGAAAAATCAGCGCCATTCTTCAGATCGCTCAATATGTCCTCTGCATCATCCATTGTCTTTACGGTGATCTGCTGGATTCTGTAACGGGCTGGTTTAAGAAAGCTCGCCGGATTTTTCAAATAGTAGTCTTTCAGTACCTCATCTGAAATTTCAATGTCAGGTAAAATTACTCTTCTGATAAATGCTTTTTTAAGAAGATAATCTGTATAACGAGATACCATATTCTTCAAATCGGACGTCTCGTCATAGTGGCGGCTGAGAGCCTCGAGGTCTACAAGCTTGCGGTCAATCCAGTGGTTAAGGATCTCCTGATTTGAATTGCTCACAATTGCCGGAACCATCTCTACAAATTCTTTAACGGTGAGGATCGAACCGTTTACATCGGCCAGTGTTCTTTTATCATCTGCCCATTTTTTTCGCTCCTCGGTCCCCTTATCCACGACGATAGCGGAAAGAAGTTCATGATTAACCTTTATATCGGCCCGCTCGCGCAGGCGGTCCAGATATCTGTCGCCGAGCTCTTTTCTCTTTTGAGACCTGAGTGCGCTTTCTATGGCCTCCCTGATATTTTCGAGCTCTTCGTCTGGTGCCTCTTGCCTGCTGATTAACTTCACGATGTAATATTGATCGCCATTCTTTATAATATCGCTGAATTCCCCGGGTTTGAGGCTGAAAACAGCCTCTTGCAAGTGCGGAACGATAGATTTTCGCTTATAAACAACTCTACCCCCCTCTTCTCTGGAGTAATGAGTAGAGTATTTGCTGGCAAGTTCTGTGAAATTGCCCCCGCTTTTCAGCTGTTTTAAGACATCTCTGATAACCTGCTCCGAGTCTGCCTCAATAATTTCCAGAGTAAGCCGCTCATATTTGTTCCTGAAGTCGCTTATAATATCATTTTCTGTGACAGAGACCTTCTGAAGGATCTCTTCATCATGTAGTCTCACCACCGATTCCCTCAGTATATATGCGGCGATTGCCTGCTGTACGTCGGGATATTGCTCCATCTCCATACGATGGGCTTCCTGGGCGATCAATTTATCATCTATTAACTTCTGTACGTGCAGTGACAGATCTAAGACCGTGGAAGAGGAGAGGTCCTCGCGGCGATGGGCTATCTGAAGTGAATATTTAAGATCTTCTTCAGAAACAGGCTCACCATCTACGATCGCTAATATGTCTCCCTCCCGCGGAAGCGATACACACCCCCATATTAAAAAGACACAGAGCACAGAATACAGAACCAAGAGCCCGGGGCCTGTAGCATAGAGCATGGAACATAGAGCGTAAAGCATTTTTTGTCCTCTGTGCTCTTTGCTCTCTGCAACCAGCTGTCTTTGTTTTAGTGCCATTTCGCCTTCCACATTTCTTCTGCTAAATTTGATACTATTCTGTGGGCGACCTTATCCACGGTCCTTATTCTTCCCCAGTCAAAGACAATTATTTTATCTTCTCCATTCAACTGCTGGCTATTATACCATAAGATTCTGTTCGCTCGAGCATCCAATAACCTTGCAGTTATAGCTGCCTCAGGAGGGGAGAGTGTCTGAAGTCCATCAGAGTAACGCTCTACCGTCCCCACTAAAATCATATCTATCCGCAAAGACTTTGAGAGAGTCTGTATGTTTTTGAAGTCAAGTGCTCCTCTGTACCTGATCCTGGAATCCACGATTAATTTTCTGATATCCCCGAATTCTACCGGTTCAAACCCTCTACTTTTGGAGAGTTCGGTCAGGAACATGTATGTGGTCATCATGCCGGCATCATTAGTTTTGCTTTTGTTCTGGAAGGGCATTACCGCAATCCTATACGTAGATTCAATTTCTTTGGCGGGCGACTCAATGCTGAAGGAGGCGAGTAGCCTTTCCGCAACCCTTGGAAGCAGGCTGTACACGGTTTTTAATTTACCCAGATCAAAGATACCGCCGAAATCCTCTCCGGTGGCAGAGGCATAATCCGCCCACCGGATGCTACCGTCAGTGGAATCAATCAGCCGGGCGGAGAGTGCTATTTTTGGATTTTCTCCGGTGGAGAATGATATAACAGAACCCACTAAAATGGTTTCAACGCCAAATTCTTCCTTTATTTTCCCGGCTAAATCATGAGAAACATAACCGGTGGTTCTGACTCTCTCTTTGCATACAAAACTGTTTATCTTCTCCTGTTCCACTATTTCCAGACCCTTTTTTTCTAATCGTTGTCTCAATGCCTGCATGACATAGGTCAATGCCTCTTTGTTGTCGCTTAAGTTATCAAAAGTAAGCATTGCTATTTTTTCATGAAAGAGATCTTCCTGAGGCGGCTGCACGATGTAGGCTGCGCAGCCGGTAAGGAGCAGGAAGCAGAGGGCAATAAATAAAGGATTGAGAATTGTTGAGGTTATTGAGTTGGTCGGGTTTCTCCGGTTCATTGAGTCGATGTAAGTCTGGGAACTTTCAGTATTCAACAAGCGTCTGAATGGCTTCTCTTACGACTGCCAAAACGGTTTCGCTCATCGATTTAGTTTTTGCGCCAAAATGTTTTGCCATAAAGCTTGCTTCCGCTCGCGTTTTTGTGACCGACCATATGATGCTGCCCGTTCCCGTATCGGCCATCATCAAGGTAATAGTTACTTCCGGAACAGATATGTTCCCTATTCTTGTCTCCCCGTATTCCTCGACAGAACCCATAACAATAGCCTGTACTTTGAGCATATCACCTAAGGCCTTTATCTGTTTTGCATCTGGCGATGTAATGGGCTGGATGCCCAACGTGTTAATAGCGCTCATCACATCTCCCGGGACTACAACATCAACAAGCCCTGAAGCCAGGAGTTCGCTGATGACGACCTGTCTTACAATTTCGCCGGCAAATTTCTCGTTGGTCAGATTTTCCAGAGGTATTACGGCTACCCTCTTAATGAAGCTGAAATCTATGTCTTCACGGATGTGAAATGAAGGGATACCACTAATGCAACTGGTGTTCAACATCAGTATACATAACACACAAGCTATAATATATTTTCTCAGGAAACCCATTTATATCCTTAATCCTTTTGTATTTTGCATTTCCTCTTTGTCATCAAGATAATCATTAGACGCTCCCCGATACCCGATAATCCATGGATAGTCCAGTGACTAATGTAACGTATCAAGAGCTTCTTTTACAACCTTTCTGGCAGTTTCATCCAGTGTTGCTCCTTCTGCACCGAAGTGTCTGGTCCAGAAACTGGCACCTCCTGATGTATTCGACACCGACCATACAATATTACCTGATGTAACATCGAACAGTCTCAGGTTAATAGACACATCAGGATAAGAAACCGAGATCCCCCTGCTTGTCCTGAAGGTGTCTACCGAACCCATCATCACTGACCCAACGTTCAATATTTCTCCTAAATCCCCTATATCACCGAGTGTTATAGAACCGAGAGATCTGACTCTTAATTCGCTGAGAGTACTTATTACTTCGCCTGGTTCAATAACATCAATACCTCTTGATAAAAGTTCAATGATCACTGTTCTCCTTATTTTTTCGCTAGCATATTCATCGGTTGTGAAATTCTCGAGAGGTAATACCGCTATTTTTTTTATATTGCCTATATCAGTGTTAGGCCGAATATAGTGCTTTACACCGCACCCGAGCAGAAAGACAAACAACGAACCAAGAGTCAAGAGCGTAGAGCTGCGAAATAGAATCTGTTTTTTCCCGGAGGTGTCAGACATGATTTTTTTATTACAGGCTACCATTTTCAGAATCTGCAATTTAAGTTTGCGCTGAGGTAATACGATTCAGTCTCTACTGCCTCTTTATTTTGTGTGTAGTTGAGTGTGAGTCGGGCTTGAAGAAATTTAGTAATATACCAGGTTCCGGTACCGTTAAAAGAATCGCTTGTTGAAGGCCCCGGCTCTGAATCGCTATGCTGGTAATTAAGATTCAACCTGATAGCTGGCAGAGGAAGCCAATCTATTGAAAGCCCTTCAGACGTGGAAATATCCCCGTCTGTATCAGTGATATTAACATTGGTAAAGATATTGATAAAACGGCCGGCCTGATAGGTAATTGTAGCAAGGACGTTTTTTGACTTTGAGGAAAAATCGTCTGATGATGACAGCCAGCTCAAATTATATATTAGCGTTCCTGTAAGCTTGCGGGTAAACAGGGCATCAAGGGAACCGCTTATCGTGTATGCCGACGTATCAACATCGGACGTAAATGATTCTGACTTCGTGTAGAGTATGTCAGTAATCATGTTGATATACCTGAATGGTTTTGAGCCTATACTTAAGAGAACTGAATTATTGGTGGACTCTTTCACGTCAAAGCTGTATTGGTCGCTTCTGATTAATGAGAGGGTAGCATCAAGGGTCGGCAGAGGAGCGGAGTTGAAGGATAGGGAATAAATATTGGAGTTGATATCTGTTTCATTTTTGTTGTCAAAGGCGTCATTTCTTTGAAAACGAAGGACAGTTGTCAGCAGTCTGTGGGTTATCCATGTAGTGGTAATTCCATAGGTTCTTGTTATATTGCTTTCTAAATCTTCCTCCTGATCATTCGTGGACTTGCTGATCATGTTTTCAAAAATACCACCGAGAGAATCGAGGACAGACACAGGGTTCTCCTCTGCCATATTTATAGAATAATTAAAGGAGAGAGTCAGCTTTGTTAAAGGTCTTAGATTAGCATCGATATTAAATCGCTGGTTAAAGAATTCAGACACATCAGAAAGCGTGCCTGTCTGCGGAACCCTGTCTGTGCCATAGGCCTCGATTTCAGTTGCGAGTATTTCTTTTACCCCGGATACATTCGGGTTCTCCAGATTGATTGCTCTAAAATAGGATGCGTTCTGGGGGGTTAAAAACTCTATCTCATAACGATATACGTCGTTCAGGAGATCAAATGCAGTGACCGCCACGTTCTGGATAGCTATTTCCGTCCATGTCCCCGATAGATTAAAGTCGCTCCGGAAGACCCTCCAGTTGCCAGGATTTGTAAGACTCGTATCAGTACTTACATTTTGATTTACATAAATATAAAGTCTGTCCACAGATTTTTCTGAAGATATCCAGATACCAATATTGTGGAATCTCTGGTTTCCAATGTTGATCTTGGATATCCCAATGTCTAAATTGCCATCAACCAAAGATGTCTCGGAAGATAAAACATCAACTTCAGGACTTGATACCGTTCCCTGTCCGTGCAGCCCTCCAAGTGGCGTACGCTGAAAGAGCACGTCACCTGTTTGACTCACAGACTGCTTGTCTTTATTCCATGAGTAGTACCCTTGATAGTCTGCAGATAAGTTAACTCTTTTGACCCGGAAAGAGCGGGAGTAACCAAGGTTATATGTACCGTTAAAACTATCCTTTTCAGACTTCGTCGATATACCAAGAGGGGTTTCATCCACGACGTGTGAATACGTAAGACTATATCTCGCCTTTAAATCTCTGGACGGCAACTCGTATGCAGAAGTTCCAGAATAACTGGTACTAGTTTCGTCTATATTTTTAATAGATAGATGGTCAAAGTTCTTCTCCCTTTCTAAATGAAGAGATAGAGAGGGTAATTGCAGGGGTGTAATATTAAGACGGGAAAAGTAGATTTCAGTGGTTTCTCTGCCGTCATTTCTGAGGCGTTTTGTTGACCACTCCTCTTCGCGGCGATAGCCTGCACGCAAATCATACATAGAGTTCCGGAGGAAAAAATCCAATTCCGGCTCTACCGTCCTCCTGTACGTTTTTTTGGTTGTACCTTCAGAGTCAGTAGAATCAGAATCTGATAGGGTTGTTCCTAAATTAATCTGGTAAGAGATCATCGGTGTAATTGGTTTTGTAAAGCTCAGGCGAGAATTTTGTCCTAAGGTCTCCAATGTCAACGTCCTTTCCCCGTCTTCGGTCTGTTTTGTGGTACTCCTTGTTATATCTATCCAGCCACTGAAACCCTGAGCAAAGGCAGAGGATGTACCTAACAGAATGCCAATTATCAGTACTGTAGCCTTCCATAAAGTATGCCTCATGATGTCATATGTCGTCAGTAATCCATCATTTCTTCATGTCACGTGAACAGTTACATCCCCTTGCTAATACTGTACCACTGCTATGTCATAGGGTTTCTTGCCAACAGTGATAAGCTGTTCTTCCTTTCTTGTGGTTTTATCTATTACCGAGATATTGTTTAACCCTGCGTTAACAACATATAATTTTCTGGCTTCGGGGTCTAATATTAAAGACCTCGGAGAGTTTCCTACCGGTATTGTACCGATAATCGGGGTTATCGCCGTATACAGTACTTTCGACCTATCAGAGAAAGGTCTTATAATCAATATCTCGCCTGGCATATTCCTCAAAAGATAGACTCTGTCAAAGACAGGATCGGCAATAACGTCGATTATTAAGTTTCCCACATTATTGATTGTGCTCACAGCTTCGCTTTTGTTTCCCTTAATAATTTCCAGGATGTCTATGACAGAGAGTTTGTCAGAATCATGGTTTGCCACATATATCTTGCCCCGTGGATAATCTACTGACAGGGCAACGGGACCCCATTCTACACCAATATTGATTACCTCTTCACACCTGTTGTTTAGTATGTTCATCCTGAGAACAGATATATCGTTGGAATTCTTATTGGCTACATAGACATTGAAAAATTTTTCACGATAGCTTTTTAATAGATTAATATCCTCGAGCTTGAGAAATCGCGTGCCGAGGACGCTCTCCAGAGATGGGTCTGCTGAGACCGCCACCGGGCCACTCCCTACAACTACCTTTTCTATTTCTCGATAATTAGCTGTATCGACAACGGATACGGTGTTTGAACTGTAGTTGGTCACAAAAACAAGATCTTTTTCAGAGGATATACTGGCTACTGCAATCCCGCTCGGTCCCGTGCCAAATCTGATGGGTATCTCATTTTCTACCCTGTTGGTGGTGGGGTCAATTACAGAGATACTGTCTGAGCCCGAATTGGCGACATAAACCTTTAAATGCCCCCTCGCTGAGCCCGCTGCAATGCCCCTGGGTCTTTTTCCCACCATAACAGTTGCCACCACTTCCCCAGTCTGTCTGTTAATTGCAGAGACGTTGTCAGAGCCCTCGTTAGTTACGTAGACCAGTAATGTACCGAGCTCTGGCACACGGCCTTTAAACGTAAATACGGGCTTGAACAGGTATTCATCAGTAATGGACGCATCCGCATTCCAGTTCAGGAATACTGTAGTATTCTGATTTTTCTTTACCGTCATTTCTACAGGAAATTCTATCTTTTCAGCTGACAGCGCCAAGCTCGCTGTCATGCCATTTCTTTTGATTGATGCCTCTCTGACGATTAAATCGAGTCTGTTGTATTTACCCTCCGGTATAAGGTTCTCACCCAAAAAAATCTGGCGTCCCTTTAAGGCAATGGAGTTTAAACTCCGGGGGATATCTGTAATCTCTCTTGATATTCCGTCCTCGGAAACAATATTGATTGCTATCAGGTTAAAGGTGATGTCCTGAGAAGCCATGACGGGCCCGTTCAGAAAAAGGCTGATCTGGCCGTGGTAAAGCTCCGGGGGTTCCCCTTGTTTGTAAGGTGTGATACAACCCGCCAAATAAGTAAGAAGTATGAAATAAGAGATTAAAAATAAACTTTTGTAATTTTTTTGGCTTTCAGTCTTGGTCATTAGCTCGAATAATGCTGATATTGTTCAAAAAACTGCATTCCTTTCAGAAATGCGAATGTAAGGAAAAAATAGTATTAATATTCGCTCCGCCTAGAGCGGAGCTCTGCATTCCATTAAAGCTCTCTGCAGAATCAGCAGGAATCTTCAAAGTGTTGACTCATGGCTGTTTAAAAGGGGCTAAACACCTGTATTCTATGATTAAATAGATCTGCGACCAGTACCCTGCCCTGGGCGTCAACCGTTAAATAATTCGGGAACTGGAACCATCCTTCTCCCCAGCCCATTCCACCAAATTCAAAGAGAAATTTACCCTCCTTATCATAGACAAGTATAGTATGACGCATGTAGTCTATTACATGCATCCTTCCG
>CAYFYW010000580.1:0-1571 GCA_964347425.1 uncultured Nitrospirales bacterium | reverse complement strand
TACATCACCATCGTTGTCATTATCGTATACACTGAAATCGTGTGTCGCGTTAAAGCTGGTAAGGGCCTCTTTTATAAGGTTATCTCTCCCTGTGGCAGTCTCCACAACACCGCTGCGGTTATACGCTGTCTGGTACCAGCCGAGTGTGGCTCCGTTGCTCATGTCGATCAGACCGTATGAAGAACGGTCATAATAATCAGCCAGGCTTTCGCGGGGGAAATTCGCATTGTTCCCGTCTCCAAAAAGCATGTCATCGATATCAGCTGCCGTGATAGTATGAGTGTGGTCCTGAAATTCAATAAGAAGGGCAAATACCCTTACGTTACCCGTTGATGGCATGACTGACCCACCAGGTGGTGCTGGTAAAAGTGCATCAATTTCATCTCCTGCCATCCCTCTTAATTTGAGAATCTTTCGCTTCAACCTGGAAACAAGATATGGGTCAACTTCGTGGTTGCCAATGTTAGTCGCAAATTCAAGGCGGCTTTCAAATTCACCTGCTGATCTAAGCTTTTCAATTTCCCCTGGTCGGGCAGGCTCAAATGCCCAGGCTGAAGAAAGCAATGAAATACTGAATCCGATACAGGCTGTCAGAACCAGTAACATCAGACAAAATTTTACATTTGATAACTTGTACATCTTCATGATTGTCCCCCTCCCTTTTTCCTTTGATATCCTTTCATCTCTTCTCCCTTCCGTACCCCTGTCCGGGGGCACGAATTCTTCTTTTTCTCATATTAATATTCTCCTTCTCTTGCCGCATTCCTATCTTCTTTCAGGAATCAACTGTTACTTATAGAAATATTTATGTCACAAGGTGTACAAAGGTGTATGATTGTTATAATCTTTTTTTACACATTTGTCAATCAGTCATTGGTCCCATTTTATTTAAGATAAAAGTCCTAATCATTTAGTTGTAATAAATATTTTAAACCTGCGTGATGGCGCAAACAGCAAAACTAAAGATTTCTACTGGTAGTTTTATATTCTTAAGGAGGGATTCAAAATCAACAGGAAGGAGGCTGGCTCTGGGGTCATTTGCCATTCTCCAATATCCATTGAGCCAGAGATCCATACCGATTCTGCCAGCTGAACGCTCTCGGTGTACCGGAATCACTGGCGCACGCCGGATTAAACCAATTCTCGATCAATGTCACCCTGTCAGCGAGAGCCTGTTTCTTTACAGGGTCTGCCTCAAGTGACCACGCCCACGCTACAGGCAGGAGCAACTCCGGATTGTGCATATCACTGTACCAGCCTTCACTATTTTGTGTTGCCACAAGTTCAGAAACCGAAGCAACGCTGGACGCAGAATATCCCGCTATAGTTCCACCCTCACCCTGGCAACCGTGTTTCCAATTATAAGAATCTGGGTGATCCCACCATGATTGGGGTATCCAGCCAAAATGTTCCATGAAATCACCGAATCCGAGTACCATCACTGGAATTCGGGAATCATTAGTGAGCTCGAATGCTTTAAACAGGCCTCCTATGACGATAGCTGTCATCCAGGGACTGCACCGCCGATCATTGGCTACATTACCGGGGTACTCGTCACTCTCTTCATGCAG
>CAYFYW010000579.1:0-3963 GCA_964347425.1 uncultured Nitrospirales bacterium | reverse complement strand
AATTTTTCAATAAGAAAGGAGAGCCAAAAGAGCAGCTTAGTAGTCATAGGAGCATTGGAATGTGGGAAGGATATTGTCCAGAGTTCAGGCTTTGCACAAATCATTCAGGAGGCAGATGCTTTTCTTACCCCAGATACGGGTCTCCTATATAATGGTTTGGGTGTTTTTGTTGGTGGGGATGTTCCGGGTAGCTACGATTGGGCTATAGGCAACCGTTCCCCCTTCCCTATCGATGCTCCGACAACAAAGGACATGGTATTTTCAACCTATGATGGGACGACATGGAGAGAGAGGATGAGAATTACAAAGGAAGGCAACGTTGCTATTGGTACGACATCTGCAGCGCGTAAACTGCAAGTAAATGACGGAGACATTGGAGTAGACTATTGGCACCATTACTATGTCGGGGCCTATGAAGGATTAGGATGGAATTCTTCTACTGCTTCAGTAACCGTAGGTAGCTATAGCAGTTCTCTGGAGATGTATGCAGGGTCAACTACACCGAGAATGGTTGTAGAGGAGAGTTCTGGCAACGTCGGCATCGGGACGGAGAGTCCAGCACAGAAACTGCATATTTATGATTCAAGTACATCTGTCTATAACAAAGTGCAGAGTGATAATGGAAATGCATATTTTGAAGCTGATGGCACTATGAATTCAGGTCTCAAAATGGAAGAATCCGGTATTGTAAAAGCCTTTGTTTTCTGGAATGCGACATCAGATTATTTATCCCTATATGAATCAGGTGCGAGCAGATTAGCAATTAAGGGCGGCAACGTCGGCATCGGAACAACAAGTCCAAATGGCAGTCTGGACGTAAACGGCTCAATCTATCAAAGGGGAAGTGTGCTGCATGCAGACTATGTATTTAGCCCTGACTATAATCTGGAGTCTATTGAAGAACATTCTGAGTTTATGTGGAAGGAGAAGCATCTAAAGGCTATTCCAAAGGCAAAAAAGGATGAAAATGGACAGGATATTGTCGAGGTAGGAACACACCGGAAGGGTATTGTAGAGGAGCTGGAGAAGGCACATATATACATCGAGCAACTACATAAGCAAATTAAAGGATTAGAGGAAAGGTTGGCGAGATTGGAGGCAAGTTAATACCGAGAAATAGGATAACAGAGGTGACGACACCGTCAAAGAGCTAAAGGGTTTTTTGGTTGATTCCAGGCCCTTCCTTTCCTCATCAGTATCACACTTTCACTTGGTAATCACTGATTTTCTTAGTGACAAATTCTGAAGATGAGTAGGTGTACTCATCAACCGAGGGAATTTGGACCGAAATTTTCGCCTGTTCAATAGTTGCTTTAATGTTTTCAATCAAGTTTTTAGTTGCGTATCTCACAATGACTTCTTATAATTATCAAAAATACCATACAAGACGCAATTCATATATTAATTGTTATTCAGGCGCGATTTATCAAGAGGAGACCCGGCATGAAGAACCATATAAACGCACTCATGATATTGTTAAGCATGATAAGCCTGCTTATGCCGGAGGTCCTGTTCGCTGAACAGGTTATAAAAAATGTATATATTTCAAATAAAAGTGAAGCATCCGATATTGCTATCCTTGTAACAGAAAGCAGGGAGATCGCACACAGAAAAATATTTCTGACGAGAACAGCCAGGACTGCTGCCAAAAAAGTATATTTTACATCAGACAAAAATGAAGCTGATTATGTTATTGAATTTACTGACGAAGCAGATGATGCAAATGTCAGAGTCAAATTTGTTGGTCCAAACTCATTGGCAAATATCAGGGTATATATCGCAAGAACACCGAGTGAAGCAGATATTTCACTGCTCTTTGTTCTCGTAAAGCAGGGTGCGGATGTTTCTATTTATGTTGAAAAGCATGACCTTTCGAGAAACCAGCTCATTGCGCTCCTTGCTGCTTTGCAAATTATATAGTTCAGAGAAAAATTTTTGCGAAATACCTGGTTCGCAATGAGAAACATATGTGAAAAGTGACCTAATAAACAGGATAAAGGACTTAACCAGGGATAAAATAACGAAACAACATGCATTATTTTATCTTTTGCGCAACAAATGGGGGTCCCTCAGTTTATTGTTATATAAACGTTCGGCCAATAATCTTCAACTTTTCATCATCACAATATAATTGATAAGGAGGTGAAAGAAACAGTCTGAAAAACCCACTCAGGGCGCTTATTCTTCTACGTCTATCCTGCTGTATCTGTGTTTTCTCCTCTTCTCTTTTTCTTTCTCGAGGGATTCAATGCGCCTGTCAACAAGAGACTTGATGGCCCGCAAGATTTCCATTTTTGCATTGTCGATATGTTGAAAAAACTCCGATTCCTTTCCAAATATCCGGGACCCGAGATCAAACAGTTCACAAACCGGACAGGCCGGCGGATGTTCTTTTTTTCCTTCTGCCTTTTCTTTCTTTTTCTTCATTTTGACCTCCGAAAGATATGATAAGATTTTTTCCTTCAATCTTTGCCCCCGAGGGATCGGTGGTGGCGATACGCCGGGGCAGGGGTACATGGCGCTTAAAACTACCGATCCGTACGACTAATTCATCTCCTGCCCTGCCCAAATCAATATCCTCTTTGGAAATAAAAGGGAGTCTGATATGTAATAGATACGTCCCGTCTTTCTTTAGAAAATTATATGGACTTTCCGAATAGAACGTCTTCGTTGGATCTTTGTCTTTATAGAGCTCGTCAGCCAGTGCCACCAGGTCCACGGAACCAAGTATCTCGTCCTTAAAAAGGCTGGCTTTGAGTAATGGGAGAGGTGAAAAGTAGTCTCCAATCTGATTGATGTATGTCTCCTGTGATTTTTTCCATGCCTCAAAATAATTATCCATGACCGCAGCTGGAAATATGCGATTGATGACAATCGCGTCAACACATATCCTGTATAAGCAGAAATATAAAAAGGCACGTTGTGTTTCCTTTATTACCATTTTTTCAGGGTTGGTAACCAGCCTCACGGACGTGATTTCAGGATTGGTGAGCAGGCCGTCCACGCCTTCCAGTTTGTCAAACAGCCTCTGCAGGTTTTGAAAGTATTCATCTTCGGGAAGGGGCACCGAGGAAACTCTTTTGACTATGGGGCGTGCAAATTTGGTTATCTGACGTTCCAGTGAAAATATCTTCTTCATGTACCATTCGAGGGCAGTCGGAATGCTGATAAATCTAATGGATTCTCCTGTTGGTGCACAGTCAAGCAGGATGACATCAAATTTCTTTAGCCTGGCGTATCTGTTGATATACAGAAGAAAGCTTACCTCTTCCATTCCGGGTAGTATGGCCAGTTCTTCAGCTATAATTTCTTCCATACCGGATAAATTCAATATTGCGGATAAATAACTATGTACCTCACCCCAGTTCTTTTCAATCTCCTCTTCTACATCAAGTTCCTGGATCCAGAGATTATCAGTTACCTTGATAGGACGGCCTTTGTTTTTATCCAGGAGACCTTTATCAAGATCAAAGGAATCGGACAGACTATGCGCGGGATCCAGAGACATAACAAGTGTTCTGTAACCGAGCTGGGCACATTTTATGCCTGTCGCAGCAGACACGCTGGTCTTTCCTACCCCGCCTTTTCCCGCAAAGAGGATAATTCTCATTATTTATTATACCATCTCTCCACCCCTGCCAAGAGCGTGTATCAAGCAAATCCACCTTTTCTTGTTGTACAGAAAATTATAAACCGCAGAGGACACCGAGTTTATCAAGCTTTATAAAAATATCTTTTTTGCCACAGAGATCACAGAGGTCTCAGAGAAAAAAATTTAAAAAAAATACACAGCTCTAATGAAAAAAAGGTACTATAATACAATCCATGAAATATCTTGCCCTTTTATCATCAGTGCCTTTTGAGTCAGATACGATTCTGGCTTACCTGAGAAATATCCGTACAATTAAAATTGCAGGAAAAACTGTCTATAGGGGGAAACTCTTAAACAGCAAAGTGCTTCTT
>CAYFYW010000578.1:0-7711 GCA_964347425.1 uncultured Nitrospirales bacterium | reverse complement strand
TTAAATATGTAAAAAAAGTAGAGAGTAGATACTAGATTGTAGAAGGTAGACCTGCCTGCCGGCAGGCAGGGGGTGGCAAGTAGAGAGTCGTAGATTAAAGTGGCCTATAAAATAATTGCTGACATTCTTGTCCTTCTGCACTTGGTATGGAGACTGTTTCTCATCTCGGGGGCCTTTATCGGCAGGCGGTACAGACGGGTAAAAATACTTCATATCGCAGGGGTGGGATTTGCCCTGATTATACAGTTTTTTGGATGGTACTGCCCCCTCACATACCTTGAAGTCTGGTTAAGACAGATGCATGACCCAGCAGAAGGATATTCGGGTTCTTTTATTATTAATTATATCCAGAAAATTGTATACATCGAGCTTTCAGGAACTGTAATCCTCACAGGGACAATCTTACTTGCATTGATATCCATATGGATTTATCTATACAGGCCTGAAAAAGGATGACGATTATGCAGTATCTCCGCTTTCCCCCTTTTCTTCCATTAAACGAACTTTATTAAATTCCTTTAGGTACTTTAAAATATCGTGTTGCGAGAGAATACCGGCTTTCACAAGGGCCTCTCCAAAAAAAATGTAATTGTCCTCGTGTTCTTTTAAAAGCTCATCAACCTGTGCCTGCGTCAAAAATCCTTCCTTTACCGCAATTTCACCAAACTTCTCGTGAACCTGTTCCTGGGTAATCAATATCTTCTCAATGTCTTCTTCTGTAAGCCATCCCCTCCTTTGTGCGAGTTCGCCTATCCTGAGGTTGTTCTTCTTCTGCATGAGACGCGCCCTGAAGATATGCGCTTTGTTGATGACCCCCTTTTGAAGGAGGAACTGTCCGAAAAGCAGGTAATGTTTTCCCATAGTTGGTCTTAGAGATTCTATCAAATTAGACTTAGATATGTAAAATATGTTAGTATTGATTTTACTTTCTTTTTATGATATAAAATTAATCTCCTTGTTCTTATATCTTAAAGGATAAGGGCTGTTCTCATCGCCGGGTCAGAGTAACGGAAAACGGCGAGGAAGATTCGTTCAGAAGGAGATACAAAAATGAATTTTTACGAAAACCTGGTAATCCTTAACCCTAACCTCGACGATAAAGTAATAGACGACGCAGTCGAACGGGTTAAGAACATGATCATCCAAAAAGGCGGGGAAATCCTCAAATTAGAGAACTGGGGACGCAAAAAACTTGCATACGAGCTAAAAAAGCATAACAAAGGCGTTTATATATTCCTCCTGTTTAAGGCTTCTCCTCCTGTTATCACAGAACTTGAGAGGCATTATAATGTCTTTGACTTTTTTCTCAAGTCCCTGTTCATAAAATTAAAAAAGAAACAGGTAGAGGCGTTACTATCATCTATATCAGATGCGGATAGTAAAAAGGTAGGGTCTTCTACTCCAGAAGAACGATAAAGATGTTCAATAAAATAATTCTTATAGGAAACCTCACAAAAGATCCCGAGGTGAGATATACCCCGCAGGGAACATCTGTTTGCAATTTCAGGATTGCTGTTAATCACAGGTTCAAACAAGGTGAAGAAGTAAAAAAAGAAACCATGTTTATAGACGTAGTTGTTTTCGGCAAGCAGGCGGATACCTGTGGCCAGTATCTCAATAAGGGGAGCGGCTGCCTTGTAGAAGGCAGGCTTCAGGAGAGGCGCTGGGAAACAGAGGACGGACATCAGAGGAATAAATACGAGGTAGTTGCGCAAAATGTCCGTTTCCTCTCCCGTAAAACAGGCGTGGCTACCCCAGAGGGAGAAGAGAGTCTCCCTCCAGATGAAACAACGAATTTAGAACCATTTTAGATACTGGTTTATGTTAAGAAAAGGAGACAGGGTGCAATACAGGAGATTTCAAATAAGAAAGTTTTGTAAATTCTGCGCAGATAAGACCGCATTTATAGACTATAAAAACGTCAAAATACTCAAAGGCCATCTTACCGAAAAAGGCAAAATTATGGCCGGAAGAATGACAAGTACCTGTGCAAAACACCAGAGAGAGCTTACAACTGCAGTAAAACGGGCGAGAAATATAGCCCTGCTACCGTTCGTGGAAAAATAATGAGAGTCCCAAAAGGGTGGGTTTCTGTTATTGCCAATCAAATAATTGAGAACCTCTGCAGTAAAAACCTCGTTGAATTAAAAACCGCAAAAGAAGAAGCCATAAGAATAACAGATGAATTAATATTTGACGAATTAATGGTGGAAGACAGGCTAAACAGGGATGTAAGAGAACTCTTAAAAAAATATAATGTTGAAATAGAAAAAGGTCGACTTGATTATCGCAGGCTTTTTGAGCTTACGAAACAAAAACTTGTCAAGGAACGAAATATTATTTTGTGAAGCTCTCTGACGAGAAAATAACTCATCTGACACATGTCTTACTTAAGGGACTTCTGGAGAAAGACACCTTCACCCCGCATGCTGAAGAGGGAACAATAAGACGAGAGATAAAACGGATTGTTATAAAGGAGTTGAAAATCTCCCAGGACTTAGATACCCTGGTTCGTCACAAATTGCAGTCCTATTCAAAGAAGATACCAGAAGGAAGTCCTGAGTGGGAGGTCCTATATCAAAAATTTTTCCACGAAGAGGCAGCCAAAAAAGGTAGAGTTTAGAGGGTATATTTTCCCCTCCCTGCTGGCTCTCATCTACACTCTATTTGTTTTCCCTCTCAGAATCGAGTCGTACCGACCAGGTTTTCTCACAACAAAAATTGCTTTCTTGAGCCTGCTTTTACTGTCAGGTATGGTTTTATCTGTTGGTCTGTACCGCTTTATAAAGGCGAAAGCGCGGTTAGCGGGTTGGAAAGGACTCGAATTTTTATTGCCGCTGCTGCTTCTTGTTGAAAGCCTGATCCAGTATTCTGGTAACCCTCTGTTCCACCTGTTATACGTCCCCTTCATTGTTGTTATCTCAGGGTATTTTCCCGTTAAGATTCTGGCAAGCTGTGTTCTGGCGATATTCTTTCTGGGAGCTCCTGCACTGTGGGGTACCGACAGCTACCTTATACGGGAAGGTCATTATATGTCGTTATCCCCGTACGCAGGGATCGATTCTGATCTCCTGAGTGGAATGTATATATCAATATTAATTACCGGCATTATTTCCTATTATATGTTCTACAGGAGAACAGAGATATCAAAAAAAGCGGTTGAAGATCTAGAAAAACTTAGAAACAGTGCATTGAATCTTGAAGTTTCCACTGAAAGTTCTCTCTTCGACGAAGACAGGTTCTCTCATATAGTAAAATCTATTCTTGAAACACAGAAAGAACTCGATGCTCTAGTTAATCTCACCCAAAAAACAATAAATCTGGACTCAGCCTTACTCTTTATTCTTGAAGGTGATAATCTTGTTCTGCAGGCCTCAACGGATGATATAAGTTCCGGGCCAACAGATGCTGAAAAAAGCTATTTATCAGGGATAATTAAAGAGGGAAAACTATTGATACAGCCGAAGCACAAAAGTAGTTTTTTTGACCGACTGCATCCAGACACAAAAGGACAGGGGTATCTTCTCTGTGTACCTGTAATTGATGGTGATGTCCCTCTCGGCGCCCTGATAGCAGTCAGCAACGGGAATACTGCCTATGGTGAGAGAGAAAAATTCGTAGCAGTTGAATTTGCACATCAGATAAAGCAGATATTAAAAAGGACCCGCACGTATATTGAGGTAGAACGCTTTTCAAGGGGGTTCAAGGCACTGCACGAGGCAAGTAGAACGCTCAGCACTTCTCTCAGAGTCGAAGAAATTGCTGAGAGATTCGTGGGACTTGTCTCCGGGATGATAAGCCTGTCGGCAGTCGGTTTTTTTATTGCTGACAAAGGAAAACTCAGGGTCATCGCCAAAAAGGGTTTTGAGCCTGAGAAAGATGCCTTTTATCCCAAGGATACCTTTTTTGCTTTTATTATCAAAAACAGGCAGCCTTTACATTTTTCCCGTCTGGATAGAAAACAGGGGGTGTATCCGTTCAAAATAGCCGATACGAAAACCTTTCTGGGAATTCCCATTATTTCTGAGAAAAAGGTGCTTGGTGTCCTTGCAGTTACTTCAAAAGAGCCCGATGCAATAAGTTCTTTTCAGGGACATCTTCTGAGCATCGTGGTCGATCAGGCAGCTATGTCCATGACCAATGCACAGCTTCACAGGGAAGTTGAAAGCCTTGCCGTGACGGATGGGCTCACAGGCCTTTATAATCACAGACATTTTCAGGAAAGACTCAGCGCAGAACTTCAGAGGATTGAAAGAATTCCTCAGGCCCTTTCTCTTATGCTTATAGATATAGACCATTTTAAAAAGATAAATGATATTTACGGCCACCCCGCAGGTGATTCAGTGCTTGCAAAAATAGGAACGGTTCTGAAGAAGACACTTAGAGGGATAGATATCATTGCGAGATATGGGGGGGAGGAATTTGCTGCAGTGCTAATAGGTACAGAGAGCAGCGGCGCCAGAAAAATGGCAGAAAGACTGAGAGTTTATGTCATGGACAAACCCTTTTTAATTGGCGGGAATAAACTTGCCGTGACGCTGAGTATAGGTATAGCTACACATCCGCGTGATGCAGCACCGAAGGATGAACTTATCAGTAAAGCAGACCAAGCGCTTTATTATGCAAAGAAAAACGGGCGAAATCAGGTCTGTGAATGGAAAAATGTTGCTAAAAAAATTGGACATCACTAATCAGTGATCAGCGACCGGTGAGGCAATAGGTATTAAAAGGAGGTGCCGATGGAAGTAAAAATAAACAAAGGTGTTTTATCCATAACCGAGGGGGATATAACAAAACAGGAAACTGAAGCCATTGTAAATGCTGCAAATAAAAGCCTCCGGGGTGGAGGAGGTGTTGACGGAGCAATCCACCGGGCAGGGGGACCAAAAATTCTCGAAGAATGCGAAAAGATAGGCGGCTGTGAGACAGGAGAGGCTGTTATTACTGCAGGAGGCAATCTCAAGGCAAAGTATGTGATACACACAGTCGGGCCTGTTTATCGGGGCGGTCTGCGCAACGAACCGGGACTCCTTGAGAATGCATACCAGAACAGTCTGAAACTCGCATCGTCAAAAGGCATAAAGAGCATCGCCTTTCCATCCATAAGCACGGGTGCATATGGATATCCGCTGGACAGTGCTGCTGAGATAGCGTTGAAAACCGCCGTTACTTATCTCAGAGAACATACAGACATTGAGCTCGTCCGGTTTGTCCTTTTTGGCCATAACGCTTATGAAGTCTATGAGAGGGTTTTAAAACGGCTGATGTAAAAGTCAATATCTAACGCCCCGATGACTGACGAGCGGTGCATCTGTAATGAGTTAAACACGCCCTAAAAGATAAACTTCTGAGAAATCTAAAAAAGCTCCCGCTGGCAGCTCATTCAAGTCCGGTGGGATGTTATGCCCTGAGTTTTTCCCAGAACGACCTCGGTGAAACTATCTCTATATTTTCTACTTTTTTCAATGACAGTAATTCCCTGTCTCCTGTAACAAAGAGGTCGGCGTCACCGGAAAGAGCGGCTGCCAGGATTATCAGATCGTCTTTATCTTTGATTTTGACATCTGGGAACCCGGGAGAATCCGCTAAAACCGTATCCTGTTGAAGCAGATTAATAAACTCAGAAATAAAGGAAGCTGGCGCCCCGAATTTCCGCTGTAAAACCTGCCTGAGTTCCCTAAGAAGGGGCTTTGAAATAATTAGCTCATGTGATGAAAGAACTTCCCTGAGAACATCAGCGCATAGTCCCCGGGTAGCAACTGCGCTGGCAGGGACATTGGTGTCCAGAAAGACCCTCATGAGACTTTTGAAAAAACGTCGTCATCTGTCAAAAATCCGCGCGCTTCTGCGAAAGGCATAATTCTTTTTCTAAGAGATTCAAATTGATCCATTCGCAATTGACGGCGTAAAGCCTCACGCGCAATTTCGCTCCTGTTTTTTCCGGTCTTCCTGCTGGCCTTGGCAAGCAAGTCTTTAAGTTCCTGATCCAACCGTATTGTTAAAGTTGATGTCTTCATGTAATACAATGTAAAACATATTAGGCTTTTTGTAAACCCCAAAAATGCATTTGCAATTTAGTTACCCTCCGGCATTAACTTAAACAATTCCCCCCGGGGTATCTTCTGCATGTAGCTTATTTTTGGTTTTTTAAACAAGAAGAGCATTTCTTCTCCTCTTTTCTCAATCCAGAAACATTCCCATCGCTCATTCCCAAGCTCATTTAATTTCATTTCCAGTTCTCCGGCACTTTCAAACTTGATACTTACAACTTTATATTCCCAATCTCCTATCTTTCTTATATCTTTTTCTATCCATTCCGTTGCCTTTTCGCTTAATTCCTTGTTATCTGACTTTGCCTCTTCAAATTTCTTTTTAATCTCATCCCAGTAAGATGGTTCCTGATCTCTCTCTTCTGCACAGAAGATATCAATAGGAAATAGAATTAATAGTAATAAAAAGGGTAATAATATTTGTTTCATTTCATGTCGTATAACGTGCGAATGATTGATGCGAAACCTGCAGTTTCACATTCACTCCGATCGACTGTTGGATTCCTTTTATTCTTTTGATTGTTTTTCCTTTAAATGTTCAACATGAACAATAAGCATGTCAACTGTCTCCTTTAGCAAATCGAGTTCCTCGATTGTCAGCTCATTTAATTGTTCTAAATTATACTCAATTGTATCGATTATTTTTTTCCCCGGGCGTTGCATTGGACGCATAAAATATGTTGTAACTGTAGCCACTATGGTTCCAAAAAAAAGAACTGAACCAATTATTATCCATGTGCCCCCCAATAATTGGGCAATATCAGATTTCGGTGTATCAGCGATTCCTGCCGTAGAAAATGCTGCTATCCCCCAATACAATGCTTTTCCGTATGAAGTTATGGCTGATCCTTCAACCCTATACTCAGCAAGGTATAATCCGGCAGAAAAAATCAACCACAGCATGATCAATAGAAATATCATTTTTGTAAAGGGCGTGTGAGTAGAGATATCTTTAATGAATCGCTTAAACCTCGTATGTCGTACTGTTCGTCTCATCATTTACACCAGCTCATATAAACAGTAGCCCTAATATGTGACCAAATTCCCCGATTGCTTTATTCCGTTCTTTTTTCCACCCTTGTCTTTCTTGGCGATTTATATACAAACCAATCTTCTCTGGTTATTTCATGAAAATAGTCTGCTTCATCAATTAATATCCTGGCAGCTGTTTTTCTTACCGCAGCAATTTCTACCCTTACACCTTCCCCTTTCAAATGTATAACCAAATCCACAAAATCCGAATCCCCTGACATAATGATAATGGTGTCAACCTTTGAAGCGAGTTGCGTTGCTTTGATAGAAAGTGGAATATCGGCAGATTTATGGCACGGAATAACAGAGCCATAATAGTTTTCATGTAATCTATCAGCGAATTTCGAAGATATGGACTTGCCTTCCCTGAAATAAAGCAGTCTGTTTAATCCTCTTTCGTTTAGCAATTTCGGGATCAACTTATCAAAATTGATCATTGCGTTTTTTGTTTTCGAGATATCATGGATACTCCGTTCAATATTGTTCCCATCGCATAGTATGGCTACCGATTGATTAATTAAAATATTTTCCATAATTGTTTATAGCATTCCTTTTTATATTTATTCTATCTTTTCAACAGTTTATCGGCTGAAAAGAATCAAGTCAAGAAAAATTAGAAATAAAATTTA
>CAYFYW010000577.1:0-4077 GCA_964347425.1 uncultured Nitrospirales bacterium | reverse complement strand
AAACCAATAGATTGTCCGGAGGGAACGGAGTGCCAGGTAAGCGGGTGTAACCCGGCTACTGGATGCTTTATAGATGACAAGCCTGACAGTGAGCCCTGCACGGATACCGGAAATGAGTGTTTTGATGCAGGCTGTGAGGCGGGGGTATGTGTACAGACACACAAACCAATAGATTGTCCGGAGGGAACGGAGTGCCAGGTAAGCGGGTGTAACCCGGCCACAGGATGTTTTATAAACGACAAGGATGATAGCACACCCTGCACAGATCTCGATACTGATGAGTGTAGAAAGGCTGGCTGTGAGGCTGGTGTCTGTGTTCAGGATCACATTGTGGTGACATGTGACGATCCTGTATGTGAAGAGTGTGTACCCGAAACTGGAGAGTGTGAAAAAATTATACCAGAACCTCTGGAGTGTCGAGAAGCCCCTACTGACGAAAAAGTGGATTTCATCAGCAAGTTGAGCCCAAATGAGAAATTCTGGTGGAATACTTCTCTTCTGTACAACAGAATGAACGTAAATGGAGATCGAGTACAGATCCAGTCCTTTGACGAAAGAAAGGGCTATCTCTTCTGCTGGGCTATTGAGGATGACCTGTATCAGAGGGAGAAACATTATAATTTCCTGAGGGGTGATGCCACTGTTTTTAGAGGCAGACACTTATTTAACTATGATGCTATCCCTTCACAGGCCCTGAATGTAAACGGAAACGACAGGGTTCTCAATCTTGATGGAGTCGAGTATACCAGGGCAACCAGTCAGATAATGTTTGAAGGCTTTGCTGAAAACGCTTTTGGTATAGTTGATGGCACGCTGGCTGTAGCCAACATAGGCATTGATTTTGTTTTGTCTATTCAGCCCGAGTTTGATATCAATTTAACCTGTTGGAATGAAAATGAGGTTAAGTTCAGCAGGCACGTGCATTACAAAGATTTCGAGCAGTATGACCTGACTGACGATCTGGATCTCCATATAGATAGCATTTTCACGGAGGGATTTCAGTGCGCTTCTTCAAGTACACATGCCCTATGGTCAGTCTTTTATCAGAGCGGAGGGGCTAGTTTAGCGACCGGTGGAAACGTTTGGCAGGACAGGAATAAAGCGGTAACTACAAGGGTCTTTCTCCCGGCAGTTCCTTTTCGTGCCGATGCCGGTGAAAGTGCAGAGGTCATGAAGTCTGAGATGCCGGTAGAACGTCGGCCGGGAAGTACAGTTAGCAACATGAACGAACCCGGAAGCCTTCTGGTCTATCCATATATCGACAATATCGATTATACGACTATCGTTAGTATCGATAACACGGGCGAGGATGATGCTGTATTGGAATGCTATATGGTTACCAGCGGGTTTTAGCTCTGGTTTCTAAGAAGTAAAGAAATGAACTGAAAAGGGGGCGCTTACAGCGCCCCTTTTTTTC
The DNA here is from genome assembly GCA_964347425.1 of uncultured Nitrospirales bacterium. Taxonomy (GTDB): domain Bacteria; phylum Nitrospirota; class Thermodesulfovibrionia; order UBA6902; family BMS3Bbin08; genus CAYFYW01. The sequence goes on along the minus strand of CAYFYW010000577.1, from coordinate 2,660 downwards.
TCGAGTCAATTCCATGTTAATGGGTATTTTTATTGTCTTGTCTTAAATATTCCGTTATGATAAAAACAACATATAATTTATTATAGATGGAGGGAATGATGCGCTGTAATTTGTTATTTGTTCTGTTTATTTGCGTTTGCGTTGTTGGATTCACCGGGGTTGTACCGGTGTCTCTCGCATCAGAGGAGGGCGGGCCTGTCAAAGGTAGGAGTTTCTATGTAAGGCAGACAGTAGGCGATGACGCAAACAACGGAATGTCCCCTGAGACTGCGTGGAGCCGCATCTCCAGACTCTCCAGAGAAATGCGTGCCGGGGATACCGCATACATAGGCCCCGGTCTTTACAGGGAGGGTATCTGGGTTCATAACAGCGGGACTGCTGATAACAGACTGACGTTCATCGCTGACTCGACCGGACAGTATACCGGGGATCCTCCGGGCGTGGTTATGATAACAGGGGCTGAACCGGTTGATGAGGGCATCTTCAAACCATATTCAACCCCGGGTGTGTATATGGCCAAAGTTCCTGACTTTAAGGTCTGGGGGGTTGTCGAAATGGATGGAGATCAGTATCGGTACACAAAGGCAACGAGCACGAAAGAATACCTTGTGGACAACGTTCCGGCGATAGATGTTGTCGCAAAATTTCCCTCCAGTTATTTTTATGATGAGGAAGCCAAGACACTTTTTATACACACAAGTGATAAAAGAAAACCAGGTGATCACGAGATAGAGTTGATTCGAAGGCTTAACGGAATATCGATGGTGGGGAAGCACTATGTTACGGTGATAGGTTTTGCCTTCCGCCACATGGGGGATGCCGGAATCAACTTCTTCAAAGGGTCCGGAGATGGAATCGCTATTAATAATACTTCCTATGGGAGCCGTCAGGGTATCCGTGTGTATAACGCTACAGACATTGCAGTTTACGGCACCACCCTGTTCCGGAACGAGAACTGCGGGGTCTATTTTGCAGCGGAGTCCACCAATGGTTTGGTGGTAGGCAACACAGCATATGAAAACATCAAAGGTGTCCGCTGGAGCAGTCAGTCAGTAGGCGGGATTGCCATAGATAACACCCTGTTTGACAATCACGAGGCCGGTGTCTCGATTGAGAATGCAGACAATACAACTCTCATGCGTAATAGAATAGTCAATAACAGAAAATACCAGCTTCTGGTAACTCAAAGCGATTATCATTTAAAAGACAACTGTTTCCAAAGCGACAGCAGTGAACAGTTGAACATTGAAATTCTATATGAAAAGGGTAAGCACCGGGACGAATACTCTCGACAGGGGGACTGTGGTCAAATTCCCGAGAAGCTTGATGTCATAAGGCTTCATGCGGAGACCATGGGTTATGCGGAACGGGCACGCAGGATATTAAAAGGTCTTCAGAAAACAGGGAACGTAATACCATAAGCAGCAAATCATGTCTTAAAATTTCTTCGTTCGTATTTAATAGTCTAGGAATTTCCATTTTTTTTGACAGGATTGCAGGATTATATGAATATTTTTTAATTAGGGAATTATAAAAATATATTTATTATTATTGCTACGGAATGTAAAGAGATTCTATGTCCCACAGATTCTCACAGACTTTTAAAAATAGGCTTCATTAAATAATATTATTTTTCTGTGTTTTGTCTGTGTAATTTTGTGGCTGAATAAACTTTATCCAGTTCATTCTGTATATCTCGGTACGAGTCGATTCCGACCTGTCTAAAAAGTCCAGCCGTGGGCGGTTAATTTATTTTTTTGCAAAAAAGGTTTAACCAAAAAAGCCTGTTTCCCTTTGAGGAAAGAGGTTTTTTTTGACGGAGAAACGTGAATCGAAAGAAAGAAGGATTTAAAATATAATTTTTTGATATATTTTGATATAATGTGAAGACATGTGTATAAAGATTAAAAATATATGTCTGGTAATTTCATTTGTGATGGTTTTGTGGCATTCAGGTACTGAAGCTCAACCGATGCCCACAGTTTCTGTCGATTTATTACCCCGTTCAGCGACTGTTCTTATCGGGAATGATCTAGTTTTTGATGTTACCTTAACTAACAATACTATCCAGCCCCAGACATTCTACGGGGCCATCGATGTCTGGGAGATTACCGACGGCAGTCCGAAATACGGGCCGATAGCATTGGAGGCTGAGGAAAGTGTTACCTATTACGATATCTCTTTGCCCATACCAAACAATCCCGGGTTGGTAGGTGATTACATCCTGAAGGCAGCCATTGGTACATCTTTTATGAATGATATCTGGGATAGTGACAGTTTTTATTTTTCAGTTACAGACACACTTATTACCCCAAATAGCCCTGGTAATCTTACTGCTATAGCTGTTTCTCCCAGCGGTATTGATTTAAGCTGGCAGGATAATTCAGATAATGAAGATGGCTTCCAGATCTGGCGTTACCATGAATCTACAGGATGGATTCAGTTCGATACAGGCCCAAACACTGAATCTTATCAGGATACCGGTTTAAGTCCCGCTACTGTTTACCAATATTATGTACGTGCCTATAATTCAGCCGGTGATTCCGGTTGGTCGGATACCGTCTTTGCCACGACCTTATCACAGGCAACCATTCCCAATGCCCCGGGTTATCTTACTGCTGCTGCCATATCCTCCAGCCGGATTGATTTAAGCTGGCAGG
>CAYFYW010000576.1:0-1888 GCA_964347425.1 uncultured Nitrospirales bacterium | reverse complement strand
ACATTATCCTTCAAAGGGAGGCGGGACCGATATCCACTCCTGTAAAAGGGGGCAAGGTATCCTCCGCTTTTTTTGCCGTCACATCTACAGGCGCCAATGCGGATGGAACTATCATAAGGTCTGTCAGAACAATAATGCAAAAGAAAGAAGACCGTCTGGAGCCGGTTTACTGGAATGACAACATTACTGGATAAACTCATAGGAACGTTTCTCGGCATAGAGTTCAGAGATGACTCTATTGTTGTTAGCTGCCTTAAGAAAAATTTGTCGGGCATGGCTATCCTGTCATCGTCGATTTTTCCGTTAAGGGATGATGACACCGTGATCGGTGAAGTCCGGGAATATATCGGCGGGCTGGGTGTGGAAATAAAGGGTGTTTTCGCGAGTATTCCTGATAAATGGTCGATTATAAAATTTACTGAAATACCTTCAATAAAAGGCAAAAGCAAAGACGCCTTAGTCAACATGGTGAGGTTTGAAATAGAGCGACATATCCCTTTTCAGATAGAAAACGTAGCCTATGATTTTATGGTTACGGAAGAAAAGGACACGACCTGCTCGGTTGTTTTTGTCGCTGTCAAGAAGGAAAGAATGGATTTTGTAACAGACTTTCTCGAAAAAATCCAGCTTCAGCCCCGGGCCGTAACTCTCTCGTCTTTTGCCGTGTTGAATACAATCGAGTTAAGCGGGGTTTCAGCGGGGGGCTGGCAGGAGATTATGGGAGTTGTCAGAACTTCTAAGATATTAGGGAAAAAAGGGGAATCGAATATTTCTGTTTACATCGACGGGATGAACGCAAGTCTTACGCTGATAAGCAACGGTCTTTGCACACATGTGAGATCCTTTACCGCGGACGTGGATCAGGCGTTAAGGGAATCTTCGAACGATATCGCTGAATATCTGGCAGGGTTGCAGTCGACAGACTCAATAGAGCGATTCAATAAATTGATACTGTCCGGTGATAAGACTTTAACCGCTGATATTGCAGGTGAATTAAAGGAAAAACTGAGCGTACATAATGTACTCGTTGATCAGGTATCAAATTTCACGGGAGATATTAAAGGTGTTTCGGTGAACGGCTTCGCGTCGTCTGTCGGCGCCTGCTTCAGCGGTCTTGGAATCGGCGCGTACGGAATCAACCTGCTGCCGCATAAGATGGAGTATAAAGGCAAAAGAATAGCCCCCCTGACTACAAAGATATTTCTGGTCTTGATACTGTTTCTGATTATCGGGATATTCACGACCGAGGTCGTCAAAGAGAAGAAGTTTTTGACGAAAATGGAGGAAACGCTGAAAAAAAATGAACCTGCGGTTAAGGAGCTTGAAAAACTTTCTGCTGACATAAGTGTTCTTAAAAAGAAGAGTGGTTTTTTGCGCAATCTAAGGGAAAACGAGATTACACTCGAGATACTTGCCGAGCTGACAAGTGTGCTGCCAAAAGACTCGTGGGTTACAAATCTCGATTTTAAAGGGATTAATTTCAGAGATACAAAAAAGGCGGGAGGAGAACTTGTAATAAGCGGTTACGCCGCGTCATCTTCTTCTCTCATTCCCCTCCTGGAAGATTCCCCGTTTTTTGAGAAAGTTGAGTTTGTAGGGCCAATTAAAAAAACAAAAGATAAAGAACAGTTTAAACTGAGCGCACAGGTGGTCAGACCCGAAGATAAGAATAGTGAGACAGACAAATGAATCTTCCCTTTAATGTAAGCGAGAGAGAAAAAAAATTTATTGTAATCGGTGGAATTATCGCCTTTCTGATAATAATATTCTACGTGTTGTCATGGTATGATCAAATTAGAGAAGATGTGAGAAATTATTCAGATGCCAGGTTTTTCATGATTGAAAAGCAGCTGAACAAGATGTCGGAAAGAGATGTCCTGCAAAAGCG
>CAYFYW010000575.1:0-5024 GCA_964347425.1 uncultured Nitrospirales bacterium | reverse complement strand
TCAAATAAAGAATGCTCAAGGCTAGAACCAAAAAGACCCGTTTGAATCATAAACCAGAGTTTCGTATTACTGTCGTTGGTTCTGGAAGCGGCTGATATTACATCCTTATCTACATCCATACTGAGACCTACGGATGAAATTGTCACAGGTGTACCAAAAAGATAACTGGCATTGAACCTCATCCCTACCAGACATTCTGATAAATGCCTTAAGCTTATGATACCACTCGATTTAGCCACTTTATCAGCAAAGAAATCTGACTCGGCAAAATAAAACATCGATGTAAGATATAAAAGTTCACCTAATCTATTATCCCTATCTTCAACAGTATCCGGCTGCCATCTGTTTACACGCTCATACATATATTGAAAGTTAATTTTATTTACGTTTAGCCCGATAGCATAATACTCACCTGCATAAATGTTATTTGCTACGTGCACGGTACTACGCTGTGGTCTATAAAAAAATCTCTCAAAAGACTGATCTAAACCCATTCTTACCTTATCTCCTGTAGCCACAGTCTGCCCCTCAATCTTTAACTTAGGGCTTACTTTAACTAGATAGAGAGGAAAGTTTAAGATTTCCTCAGCATTCGACATTATCTGAGCATCTTCAGGTGTAGCAGGGCTGTAAGAGAGGGTTATCCTTTTCCCGGCAATCTCCGGCAGGAAAACGGAATATGTGAAAGATGTACTCCCTGTATTGTTGAGTTTAAAGTTTATCTTATGCCGCAAGGTATCCGGGAGTTCGCTGTAGGTGTCCAGCTTGGCAATTATCTTCATCCCTGCAAGCGTGTTTGGCAGAAACCTTAACTCTTTTTGAATTATCTTTCTATAACCATGAAGTGTCTTATCCAGTTCATAGTAATTATCTGCCTCCGGAAAGTTAGCAATCAAGTACTCATTCAGTCGAGTCTTAAAGTCTGAGACCTGATTTTGAATTGTTTCTGTAGGAAGACTGGTGATAGATGGTATCTCATTGTTTATCGTGCTCTGACTCTCCACTTCTGCAAGAAGAGCCTCAAAATCAGTCGGAACTGATGTATCAACATCTGTTCCATCCATATAACCATACTGTTTATAACTTCCATCTAACGGTATCCAGGTATCCCCAGGCCCTATTACAGACCCTCTATAGGGGATATAGTCTACCCATGCCTCCACCCATACATGCTCAATCCGAACATATTTAACCTCTCCACCAACAACCTGACCTGCCGTAGGTATCCCGGCTGAAGCCAGGAGGTCAATTGCCGCAATAGAATCTGTAAACCCTCCCGCCCAGTTTTTTACCTTTTCAATTGGAATTTCTACAGTTCCTTCAACATATCTGGCGGGAATGTTTGATATGCGGAAAAGGGCAATTAAAAGGCTTGCTGTATCAAAGGCATTACATTGCTTTGTCTGAAGGCACATATCAGCTCCCTGAATTGAGCCGTAGGTGGGAACGAATTCTATGTTATTCCTTAGCCAGTTGTAAATCTTTACCGGATTATGTTCAAGCTCCTCTGCCTTTGCTACGATCTCAGGTGTAAATTGAACTTCAATTGTTTCAGCCAGGTCATCAGACGTCGGCGGAGCCTGTCCTGAGGAGTTCGACTGAGGCTCACTCGAAGTCCTTGCCGAAGGATCTGCTTGTGCAAGTAAGACAGGCTCCGGTGATTGGGGATCAGGGATTGGTGGATCTAAGAGACCTTTAAGAGGGCCATTGGAAGCTACAAGAATAGGTTCGGAATTTAATCCCTCGGTGTCCCCCTTTTGTACTTCTTGAAAACCTTCTTTTTTAAGGCGTGGCTTCTTCTTATCAACTTCCGGCTGTCTGTGCGGCAGCTTGTTAGGGTCTAAAGGAGCATGTTTCTTTGGAGGTTTGACTTTCTCCAGGTGCTTTTTTGTCTTCTCAATCGCGGCTTGCAGATCACTCTCGGTTTCTGTACTTTCAATTGCATCAAGGTTTGTATTGAGCTCTCTCAGATTGTCTTCATAATTCTTAACAAAATCATGATGCCTCTTAAGTATCTCTTGTGGTAATCCAACATCTTTCAGCTTCTTCTCGGTTTCCTGGAACTGCTTCTTTATCTCCTTGTCCAGATATCCAATCTCTGATTTCTTTATCTTCAGTTTATTCTTTTTAGTTCCCTTGTCTATGGTGGTATCTTCTATGATTTGCTCTATGTCATCTAACGCTCCCTGGAATTTCTCTTCAGGTTTTTGTTTTTTAAACTGATGACTATTGACTGATGACTGTTGACTGTCTTTAATCGCATACGCAATATCAAGCAACCCACCAAATGTCCAGAAAAAGAATAAAAGAACGACAAAAGATATGCCCTTAAGTGTGCGGGAGTGTAACCTGTTCATCAGTTACCTCTCAATAAGGAGTTAGATGTTTATATAATATTGTTAATACTGATAAAAGAATGGCAAGTCGACTAAAAATACGATATAAATTGTTGATTTGTCAAGGATTTTATGAAGGTTTAATTATCAAGAGTATCTCCGTCACACTATTGTTGGAATAAATTTTTCTCCTTCTTCTTCTTTTGTTTTTTTATGAAACTCGCATGATACACATTCATCAAACTTCTCAATAAATGTTCCCTGTATCATGCCTTCACACATGGTCCCTGGAATTACCGAGCATGCCCTTGTAGCATTATTAAGCGTTTCAACCATCATGGCATCACCGTCTCCCTTCTGTATTTTTTAAATTTCCAGCAGTTATTTCCATTTTAATTACCATCCTGAATATGGAAAAGCAATTCATATACCACCTGAAAAATTCTTATCTTTTGATTGGTTATGTATGGATTGTTTAGAGTCTATGAAACTCAGTATATAAAAATGAGCAGCAAATTACATATTTTTAAAATTATCGAGGTCGGAAACAACCTTACAGCTCAAGACACTTTGCTCTGTCCTTGTCGTAGCTAAAAATCGCTTGCCGTTGGTTACCGCGGGCCACCACATGGTAAAAAGCTCCGGGAAACTCTATGCGTGGTGGTCTTACCATAACTGAACGGGGAGAATCACCACATACTTGCACGTATGCAAGCCTGACCCCATATGTGCAGAAAGCATTCATGTTAAAGAGTGATGTTTATAGGTTGCGCGAAGGAGTTACTAAAAATCAGTAAATACGATGAAGAGAAATGGGGACAGAACTCCAAAGAGAACGATCCCCATCATCCTTATTAGCATTTCATCAATAACGGCATCTCTTTTATTATTCTCCCAGTCCCTGCCCTGCAGCTTCCGCTTTCACAGGGCCCGGTGGACAAGCCATAAGTATTAGTGTGCCGGAATTAGTGAAGACCATATCCAATCCATTAACTGTAAAAGGACCAGACAAACTTGCGGGATCTAGTGTACCATGCCACGATAAACCAGTGGCACCACCAAAAGCCGGTCCGTCATGGGACATAACACCACCCATGACTATAGACTGGGTATCCATGCTCACATAGGCACTACCAGTAAACGTAAGTTGGTATCCACCAGGTAGAGCTAGACTCCCATGCAATTCATACTGTTTACCACCCTGTGATACGGATAGCTTGAGCACATCAGGAAAAGGTTGTAGCTGCCAGCAATACTCCCCCAAAAAATTCGCAGCATTGACCTGGCTCACTAAGAAGAAGACCAGGGCAAATGAAAATAAAATCATTACTAACCTCTTAGACATTTTCGTTCTCCTTTCTTGTCTTAAAGTTGTTTACATCCTGACTTCCAACCGAATAATCTCTGCTTCGATAAGACTATCACCCCCTTTTTAATGAATACTTCTCTTAAAATCAATTGTTGTCCAAAGACAAGAAAATCGCACATACCAAGGTTCATCCTTCGGCACCACGGCCATGCCGACTTATTCGGCACCCGCCGCTTTCTGGCCCCTTTTTACTGAGGGTTTAGCTTTTTTTGGGAAACAGTTATGTAATCTATGTAATGAGAATTTATTTACAAGGAAGAATTTCTATGTAAATGATTTTATCACAATATCCATCAATAGTCAATTACTATAAAGAATACTTATAAAATCGATAAGGAAACGTTATAGGTTTTGCATGATGCCGCAATCAGCCACGATAACGATTAACAATGTGAAATCTTCATTATAAAGAGAAATTGGAGGTTGATGAAGATGAAAGTCATGCTGCAAGCAACCCACCAAATGTCCAGAAAAAGAATAAGAGAACGACAAAAGATATGCCCTTAAGTGTGCGGGAGTGTAACCTGTTCATCAGTTACCTCTCAAGAAGGAGTTAAATGTTTATTTTAAATTGTTAATTATTGATAAAAGAATGGCAAGTCGACTAAAAATACGATATAAATTGTTGATTTGTCAAGGATTTTTTGAAGGTTTAATTATCAAGAGTAAAACCAGAAGGGGGACGTTTTTTTCCTCAACCGTCCCTCTTATATTTTATGTCAAATGTCAAGACCTGACACCATGAGCCCCACAGCATACATATAGTTTTTGTCTGGATTCCCGCCTGCGCGGGAATGACAATTCATTGAAATTTATGAATACTTTTACCGGACAGTAGTGCCCCTCAAGTATCTACAGTATTGAAGCCATCACGGTGAGTTGCCATCTGCATCCGTCTTTATGAGATATACATCAGAAGCACCTGCGCCGTAAGAATATGTATATCCTGTAATGACGTAACCGCCGTCTGTGGTCTGCTGCACTGAGCGGCCAACATCATAATCTGCTCCTCCGAAGGTCTTTTCCCATATTAAATTGCCATCTGCATCTGTCTTTATCAGATATACATCATAACCTCCTGCGCCGTAAGACGCTGTCCTTCCTGTAATGATGTAACCGCCGTCTGTGGTCTGCTGCACTGATTCGCCGCGATCCCAACTTGCATCTCCGAAGGTCTTTCCCCAGATTAAATTGCCATCTGCATCCGTCTTAATCAGATATACATCAGGAATATAAATATCAGAAGAATATGTCTCTCCTGTAATGATGTACCCGCCATCTGAGGTCTGCTGCACTGAGTAGCCGTAATCAATATCTGC
>CAYFYW010000574.1:0-2612 GCA_964347425.1 uncultured Nitrospirales bacterium | reverse complement strand
GCAGGGACTTTATGCTCTCTCCGATTAAGCGGAGCGCTTCTTTGGCATTTGGAGTTAAATTGGCACTGCCGAGATCAAACATTAAACTGCCGTCTTTATCAACCAGCTGTATACGGATTCCGCCCTCAAATATATCAATCAGTATCTGGTCTTTTATCTCAGCCAGTTTATTCTTCATGCCTTCTCTTAAGGTCTTTGATATTTGCGAAAAAGCAGAACCGAATTCTCCAAATAACTCCTGGGTGACCTTATCGGGTGATTCTCCCGAGTCATGGAATATCTCATGCGTTTTGCCAAAAAAAGATGTGCCCGATTCATCAAACAATGAGAACTGTTTAAAGTATTCGGAAAGCCTTATCCTTTGTTCAGGTGATATCATGGATAAAAGCCACAGCATCAGAAACAGTGCCATCAGGGCTGTCACAAAATCGGCATATGCAACCTTCCATTGCCCGCCGTGGCTCTTGCCCGTGCCTCTTTTCCTTGGCCTTTTTATAATTATTACATCTTGTTCTTTCATTTTCTTACCTCTGTTTCAAGTTCATTAAAACCCGGTTTTTCCTTTGATTCGATTACCCTCCTTGCAAATTCAACAGCTATCTGCGGTGCTGCACCTCCGACAAATGCAACTACTGCTACTTTAATGACCTGAAAGTATATGATGTCTTCGTTGGCGCCGTGCTCGAGATTTGTTGCCATTGGACCTACAAAACCGTAGCACAGCAGAACACCGAGAAATGTCCCGACAAGGGCAGCGCCAATGCTGTGCCCCAGGACCTCCGGCGGTTCTCCCATCTTTCCCATTGTCAGGACAACACCTAAAACTGCTGCAACTATACCAAGCCCGGGCAGTGCATCTGCAACCTGTGCCACGCTATGAGAAGGTACCATTGCCTCACGCAGATGAGCATCTACTTCGAGCTCCATAATATTGTCAAGCTCGTAGGGGACTACATTGGTAGTCATGATTACCTTGAGATTGTCACATATGTAGTCAACTGCATCATGATTTGAAATAACACTGTTGTATTTCCTGAATATCGGGCTCTTGTCCGGCTCTTCTACATCAGACTCTATGGCTATAATTCCTTCTTTTCTTATCTTTGAGAATATCTGGTACAAGAGTGAGAGTAGTTCAAGATAGTCTGTTTTACTCTTGCCCTTTGGTTTAACAATTGTTGAAACATTCTTAGCAACAGCAGCTATAACCCTTGGAGGAGAGGAGATAAGGAAAGAACCGAATGCAGCGCCGAAAATAATGATGAGCTCCGCAGGCTGAACCAGCACGTAAAGATTGCCCTCTTCCATCAGGTACCCAGATACAATGGATGAAAAGACAACAATTGCCCCTATAATTGCAACCATAGCTATATTATCTGTTTCCCAGCATTTTATCCCCCTGTCTTGCTGCAATTTTCACAGAGGAAGTTCTATTTTATAATCGGTATAAATTGTAAAAAACTTTAATGTTGGGAAATCTTAAAAGCTGTTGAAAAATATTTGTTATTTTGAGTTTTTTATATTGAATCAAAAGAGGCTAAAAGTCAGTTTTTTGACACTCACTAAATTCTGGGTGGATTCCGGATACTGTTTGACGGCGTGGTTAACCGGTAAAAAATTCCTGTTTGGAACGTTTTACCGCAGTTTATGCCCCAAATTCGCATAATTTCACTGCACATACAGACAAAAATATCCTGGCATTAAATTTGCATATCAAGTAAATAATTTTTTAAGAAAGGGGTTTGAATGTTACTCAATCTAAAAAGGTTTGTTGAGACCACCGTAATACCGATCAAATCTTTTTACAGGGCAGCCAGGTATGTAGATTATAAGATACTCCATCAATATATACTAAACATCAACCAGAATCAGGGTCTTGAAAGCATGTTATTTGAGATTTCAAGGTGTTTGAAAGAGATATTAGACTATGAATTGTTCGGGTTCAGTATAAAAGATGGTGAATCTCTTAACATCTGGGTAGACCCCAGGGCTTACAAAGGGCCTCTTTTAGACATAATTAAAAAAGATCTTTGCTGTCAAAGCATTGGCTATGAAGTCCATTATTTTGATGACAGGATATCGGAAAAAGACCATAGCATTGTTAATTTTAGTGCCGATGATCTGGTTTCTTACGTGGTTTCGGATAAAAAATACATCTCGAGGCTATATATGCTCTCAAAGGGAAAGACGTTCCCTTATCACAGGGACATAATCGATATCATAATAAGGACGATGGGCATTGCCCTGGACAACTCCATGAACATAAAAAAGCTCGAAAGTGAAGCACATATTGATCCCTTAACCAGTTGCTATAACAGGCGGGCTCTGGATAATTATGTAGAACACGATATAGCCAACGCCAAGAGGTACGATGGAGATCTTTCAATTATCATGTTCGATATAGATCATTTTAAGGTGATAAACGACACATACGGACATGGAGCAGGGGACAAAGTGCTTAAAGAAATATCAGGAATGATACGTTCCACCATAAGGGGAGGCGATTATATTGCGCGATATGGCGGGGAAGAGTTTGTTCTGGCCCTGCCGGAGACAAAACTTTCCAACGCTGTAGAACTCGCTGAGAAGCTCAGGAGAAAAATCGAAAATTA
>CAYFYW010000573.1:0-9127 GCA_964347425.1 uncultured Nitrospirales bacterium | reverse complement strand
AATGTCTCTACCGTCTTTTACATGATTTCCATGTGTAATTGAAGACGGCCCGCCCCTGGTATCATATACCAAGACATAAACAGGAGTGCGAATGTTATTTTCCTCATAAATAACAGGTACGGCGGTAATCGGATGGGCATTTATCACGCCGTCAATAGATTCGACCTCTCCCCGTGAGAGTTGAGGAATGGATGACCTCACGGCTATAAAGTTTCTGATGCCTGCCTGTGATGCAACAAGATCACCCTTGCGGTTTAACACCAGTTGTTTAAGCTGGTAGTACTGGCCTTGTTCGAAACCTTCAAGTATCAGTATTACTGCTATTACAGAACCAAGAGCAATTGCTGTAAGCAAACTGCGTAAAGGGTCTAGCTGTAACTGTCGCCATGCCAATCTGAACATTTTATCTTGTTTCCTTTTTGATCACCGGCATTATGACGCTTCCAATCGATATCTGCTAAAATGCTCTTCTTGATTTGAATCATCGATGGCCTTGAGTATGGGACAGTCGCTTATCGGGCCGAGGCCGTCACACTCAGCTACAAGGTTCTCAAGAGCGGCAAGAGAGCGAGATCAGTAATTTATAAAAGTTAAAAACATTACAGGCTTAGCTGTCGAATCAGAGTAAATGCTCTCTCTTTTCCTCAAATTCTTCCTTGTTTATCTCCCCTTTTGCATATCTTTTCTTCAAGATGTCAAGTGCTGTTTCTGTCTTTTCGTTACTCTTTGTACCAACAACTAACCTGATTAAATAAACAACCCCTATTATTACCAAAATCCAGAAAATAACCATAAAGATCCATCCGAAACCCATTCCCCAGCCAATGTCCCAGTGCATCATTTTTACCTCCTTTGCTAATTTTGTATGAAAAAAGGGGACGCATTCATCAAGTATAAAAGTCTTCCTTCTATTGATAATTTTCTTTATTAAAAATATATCAATAAATTGTGTAAGAATTATGAATATTAAAAGGGTCTACTGTCTGTTCCCTGAAAGTTTAATCTCGATTTTATTGGCTTTACCGGGTGAAATATGAATGGTATTGTATGAAGTTTTAAGTTCATCTTTTTCTGCAGCCACGTGCCAGAACAATGTGATCACACTGTATGGTGGAAAATATACTGAGGTCTTTCCTTCATTATTGGTCTTTATATTCGTCTGATAGCTTACTTCCTGCTTTTCAGGGGAATTGTAATTACCAACAAGGTATACAGATGCATCGGTTGCCGGGATCCCCGCATTATCTGCAACATATATTTCAATTCCCGTTCCTTTTTCCATTAGTGCACGGCATTATTTATCCAGTATCGGAGTAAAGCCCTGTCTGAAAACGGGATTCTTTTAGGCCATTGATGAAGTTCGTCTCTGCTGCCGCCCAGCCATAATGACAGGTTTAGAAAAATTCTTCTATAAAAGGAACGTATGTCATATTGCCTTTGTCCCTTTCCTTCAGAATCGTGGTCTTCTTGACCTCCTTCTCCTCCCCGGTACATGGGCATGGGGGGACCCCATATAAGTTTGAGACCTTCTTCAAAAAACCGCGGAGGCATGTCCCAGTCGAAGTAATCCTGCTCAAGTTTTCGAACAAGGACAATTCCTTCAGCGACACTGGATGCAAGTCCGGGTCAAAACGTGCGACTGCGTATTATTAAAGCCTCGGCCTCAACATATTTTTATCTCCAGTTTGCCGGTGGAGATATGAAGGTTGTTTCAGCAGATTGTGTTAATGTAGAACACGTGAATATGAAACGATTCCTGATTGCTGTAGCTGAAACATATGATGTTATCGCAACAATACCTGAAAACGGTGCATATGAACTCCGTGCAACCTCACAGGACGGTTCTGGTCACGCATCGCTCTTTATCGGCAGCGGTAAACAGATAGCAGCGCCAGAAATTCCAAAGCCAAACCTTTACAAGATGCATGCTGGCGGCCATGCACAATCAGGAAATGACATGAGCGGTATGACTCACGATAGCAAAATGATGAAAATGCCCATGGATGAAAGCCCCCTGCCGCCTTATAATAGCCTCTGATCACCTGTTTCAACAGCCCTGTCAAAAAACATCCGATCAGAGAGGTAAGGCTTGAGCTTACAGGAGATAGGGAACGTTACGTGTCGTCCATGAACGGCAAAACATTGAATGAAGCTGACATTATCAAAATAAGAAAAGGAGACAATATCCGTTTCGTTCTGGTTAATAAGACCATGATGCATCACCCCATGCACCTGCATGGTCACTTTTTTAGGGTTGTCAATAAGCACGGGGACTATTCACCGCTCAAGCATACAGTGGATGTTCCTCCGCTCGGCATGAGGTTTGTCGAATTCTACGCAAACGAAGAGAAAGACTGGTTCTTCCATTGCCATGTCTTGTACCATTTAAAGTCTGGTATGGCCAGTATCGTGAGATATGAGGGCTCAACGTTAGCCCCTGAAATAGCTGCAATTCGTCCTAACCTTTTCAAAGAACACTGGTACTTCCGGGCCAACATTTCCCTTCTAACACAGATGACTGACGGCAGGGTAGTTGCTGCTGATACCCGCAACACACTCAGTGCTGTATGGGAAGCCGGCTGGGACGAGGACTATGAGGTGGAGATTCCCTATGAAAGGTATTTTAATCGTTTCTTTAAGGCATTTGCAGGTACACTACTGACAGATGGAGAGCAGGATCACCGTGGAATAATCGGCATAAGATACCGGCTGACGTTTCTGATTGAAAGTAGTATATGGCTCGATACAGAAGGTGAAGTCCGTTTGTCTGTTGAAAAGGAAATCCAGCTCACCGACTGGTTATATGCATTTGGAGAGTTTCAGTACGACACAGAGTCAAAATAAGAATGGATGACAGGTTCAGGGTGGATACTCAACAAGAATATTTCCTCCATAGTTCAATATCACTCTGAGCACAAGGGAGGCATAGGTCTTCATATACGCTTTAAAAAAACCTGCGGCAGTTATATCATTGCGTGGTAAAGGTTTACCAAAACCGGAAAATTCCCTCCCTTTTCAAGATAAATAACCTCAGCCTCCATGAAATATATATTGGTTATGCGCAATCTGTATTCTGAGGTTTGAGTCATATTTTTTAAACCTATTCAGAGTTTTTCTCTCCGCAGTTTCAGCGAGTTACCGACCACTGATACTGAGCTGAAGCTCATTTTTTTGGGGGATAGATCACTTTTATTTACCCATCAAGAGCGGGTCCTGGTAAATCATCAAGTGGGACCACGGCGTCCCGTCATACATAATGTATGAACCGAACTTTCCGGGATAAGTCGGGAGCCCGGCAGATTTGGCATCAAAAGGCCAGAATATTAACCAGTGGGGCGGTTCTTTGATCCTTGTTGTCCCCGGTTCATGCCAGTCCATATATATTTTGCCGTTCTTCTCCCAGCGCAGCGCGCCCTGTGCCATGTACGCAATTCCGGGCACTTTATTGGTTGGCCCTGGCTTACCAGACGTAAAATCATTCCACCACTGAAGAGCCGCCTCATCCATACATGACGGGACTGGGACGTCTATTTTGTCAAGGTCCGAATAACATGTGAATCCGTTACTGCCGGTCCTGACTTTTTTATATTTGCCATCCCAGTTTACGATGATTATGGTAGCATTTTTTGAGATAGAGGACGGCGCTGCACTCCAGGCGAGTTTGATCTGCTCATTATCGCTTATGTACAGCACGGCTGGTTTTGCTGTCTCGTGCGTGGCCTCTGATGTGGTCACACATACAAGTATTGCTGGTAACGCTAGAAAAAATATAATTGCCTGTTTCATTACAGTCTCCTTTTCTCACTGGATTCATATGTTGAATTAATATTATAGCGTCGGATTTTCAATGTTCAGACCCTCTGTATTTCACCCCATGAGAAGAGCAAAGGTCTTTTAACGGGGTTTACTTAAATTGCCTGCCAAACAGACTCTATTTAAAACGATATCACTAATGTTAAATTTATGAAGCAGGAGGCACTGTTTTAAGCGCTCATTGCCGCATCGATCAGGCAATAAATATCAGCGCATCATATCATATCTTTTCTGCATCATAATATTATGCTGATCCAGCTCCTGCATTTCTTTTTGTGAAACATTGCCCTTCTTCATTATTCTGGACATATCCATCAAGTGTTTTGACATATCCTGCATCAAACCGGCCATTTTTCTCATAGTCTCTGCATCCGATTTCTCTGCCATCATCTCTCTTATCTGTTGCATCAATCTGGACATTTGCCCCATGTGATGCATCATATCGCCCGTTACCTCATGGCCCTGCATCATACCTTCCATATGTCCCTGACTTCCCTGACCTCCCATCATGCCTCTGCCCATCTGGGCATAGGCGTATGGAACTACCAGTAGACTAACCATCAAAATCATGCAATATACTTTTTTCATTGTAGTCCTCCTTTCTCATTTAAAGTTATCATAAGATATTGAAACAATTATGAATATCCTGAATTATGGACATGCTTTCTCTCCGCATCTACACCATACACATGAGCAGTCTTCATGGCTGCAATTCTTATCCTTAACCCTGCTTTCATATTTCTTTTTTGCCAAAGGCAGAAGAAGATGTTTTAATAAAGAGGGGTTATAATGTTTCCTGAGAAAATCACAGGTGTTGCCCTCAGTAAACTTTTTTGTCAGATATCTGTAGCCCGCATGACCCACTTTTTCGAATAGATACCTGTTTACAAGAGATGTCTCGAGCATTGGTTTTAGCTGCCTTTTCCAAAGCAAATCGTAATCTAAACCGTCCATAAAGCTTTTTGCCGCCAGATATCCTGATAAAATTGCATACCTCATCCCAAAACCCCAAAGACAGTCCTGAAATCCTGCTGATTCACCAATATAGAGTTTTTTATGATATATCTGTGTATCACGGATGAAAAAGTTTCCATAGCTTCCAAACTTCCTCTCATTGTTAATATCCAGTTCCATATTGTCTTTGAAAAAGCGTATCATCTTCCCAAAATATTCGTCTCCTCTTCTATATTCTCTATAAAGGACAGTGACCATTGTTCCATATCCCTGATTCACAAGGAGGTATGCATAACCCTTCGGAGCGATATTATCATCAAAAACTACGACTGCTTTATCTTCCATTGCAGTATTAAACGTTATACCAACAGCAATGACATCACCTCCTTTGGGTCCGGTTCCCACAATGGCTTTTCCATTAAAGGTATCAAGGCGGTGGTTGAAAAGTATTTCAACCCCCAGAGCCAGAGCCTGTTCCTTTAAACCTGTATCAAGCGTCCCGTCTATACTGCCCCGTCTGACAAGATAAAAGATCGGCCTATCCGATTTTACGGTGACGGGTTTCATCCCCCCCGGAGCAAATACTATGCCTTCATAATAAGGCACACAGAGGAAATTTATATCAATGCCTATATCCTTAAGAAGTTGTGTAATATCTCCTTCCGCACTCCAGTTCTCAAGCCCCTGAAAATCGCCGTTTAACCGGTAACCGACATTCGAAGACATTTCATAGACCTTAACAGGAAACCCCTGTTTTCGGAGAACAATAGCAGAGGTCAGTCCTGCAGGTCCGGCTCCTATGACGTTGATTGTTTCTCTAATCTTCATGTTTCAAATCAATAAGTACTGATATTTTTAACATTTTAATTCCCAATCTGCCTTTTAGTAATGAACAGAATAACCGGAGGCAAAATTATCCATTGAATTATCGGAACAAGTCCTACCCGTGTGAATGGCAACAACGGCATATAATCCGAATATGACCAGGAATTTCTTACGTTAACGTTAATATATTCACTGAACAGAGTGTATATAACACCGAGGACAACGAATAGGACATGGTGTTTCGGATTTGAATGATAGACCCAGCTGAGGTTCCGGTAATAACAAGAAACGATCACATAGCCGATCATAAGTAGTATCGAATCTCCTAGAGTACAGTGGATACGATACCATATGATAGTATTCAGATCCGAGGTATTATCAACGAAGAAGGGAGACTGAATCCACTCCCAGGTTGCATTCAGAACAAAGGAGAAAAAAAACAGGTTTAAAACAGGGTTATATAAAATAGTCTTCATTGTTTCTTAATATTATTTGTCAATTTATCAACCGGTCGAAAGAAACCGATGAAATAATCTGTATTTTGGATCTGTGCGTTCATGTCTCTTTCTTCATAACACCCCTTAACACTGCCGGAGCAAACAGGGTTGTAAGGACGATAACAAGTACGAGAGCCGCGTATATATTTTCATCAAAGTATCCGTTCCCCCGGCCTATTTCCGCAAAAACCAGACCTACTTCACCCCTCGGCACCATGGCTATCCCCGTTGACAATTTACCGTTCCAATCTCCCTTGATCCAGAGACCGCTGATCATCTTCGTAATAATTGCTCCCAGAGTGAGAATTACGGCGATGTTCAGAAAGTCACCGGAAAGAAAATCAACGGCCTGAAATTCTATTGAGACGCCCACCATTACAAAGAAGACCGGAACAAACAGATTGGTAACAGGCTTCATACTGCGCTTGATTTCGTCTGTTATTTCAATGTCGTTAATTCCGGAATTACTGATAAAAGGAATATAGAAAGCCCTCGAAAATGCAATTCCTGCCGCAAATGCGCCAAGGATATGTGGAGCGCCAATCTTGTGGAAAAAAATCGCCATAATGAGGATTATTGATACGGCCACCGTAGGAATTATCCCCTCTGTTTTGCCTGCTGAAGAATATTTTGCTATAAGAGGGAAAAGGAATCTTATAATAACGGGCGTTAAAAATAAAAACACCGTCATAATGCCGAATATCCTTATGGGCTCGATAATATCAAGGCTGCCCCTCAATGAAAAGTTGTAGATTACCGCGAGTATGACGACTCCGATAACATCATCAATAATCGCTGCGCCGAGAACCACCTTTGCTACTTTTGTCTCCGTTTTCTTTAAATCCAGGAAGACCCTTAAAGTGATCCCGATACTGGTTGCTACAAGAGAGACGCCTATAAAAAGGGAATGAATGAGGGGTAATTCCAGAACATAATATCCCGCCCAGAACCCGAAAATACCGGGAACAACAACGCCTGTTAAAGCAACCATTATTGACTGCAGGCCGACTTTAATTATCTGCCCGACATCCGTTTCAAGACCTATTTCAAAAAGAAGAAGGAGGATGCCAATTTCGGCGATATGATGCAGGATAACACTGCTTTCTACCAGGCCGAGAAGACCTGGACCGATAATAAGACCCGCTGTAATTTCCCCTATAACCGCGGGCATCATAAGATAGGCAAATATTTCCGAAAATATTTTTGCGGAAACCAGGATCAGTACGATACTCAAAAAAAATTCAACTATGTCCATAATATTCCCTGTTCATAGCTAAAGATTTATCAATGTTTTAAAACTATCGTGAAATCAATGATAACTCAGGTACTCTTCAAAGGCAATCTGATCGTAAAAGCGGAGCCCTTTCCCTGCTCGCTTTCAACGGAAATGGTCCCCCTGTGTTCCTGAACGATCCTTTTGACACAGGTAAGACCAAGCCCCGGCCCGTATATCTTCGAGGTAAAAAGGGGATCGAAGATATACTTGATTTTATCCTTCGGGATACCCTTGCCGGTATCAGATACAATTATCTCTACCTGTTCATTTCTTATAAGACTGGATATCTTCAGGAGCCCAGGCGTTTTCTCCATTGCCTCTATAGCATTTCTGATAAGATGGGCAATGGCTTTTATGATCCGGTCACTGGCCAGAAGTATTAAAGGAAGCTTGTCCATTAACTCAAGTTCACACTCTATTTTCCTTTCTTCCAGTTCCTTTTTAAATAATTTGACGACTTCGTTAACGATGTTGTTGATGTTTGAAGGTTCCGGGTGCGATACGCCCATTGTCTTTAACTCAACTACTTGCCTTAACATATTTTCCACCCTGGCTACATCGTCGATGATCATCTTAACATATTCCCTGTTGGGATCACCCTGTGGAAGTCGTTTATAAATCTTTCGCGCAAAACCCCCAATAGAAGTGAGAGGGTTTCTTATCTCATGCGCTACCGCTTCAATCATTTTTTCAAGTGATGCTGACCTCTCCTTCTCTATAAATTTTTCTCGCGCTGACTTCATAGCAAGAACCACCTCAGCGTCTTCATCGAAATCCGTCTTGCATTTCTCCGAGCAGAAATAGTAAGTAACACCTTTAAAAGAAGAAATAAAAATACTGTCTTTATCCTTAATTGTCATGCCGCAAACCGGGTCTTTTACGTCTGTCATTTCATCTCCCGATTGTAAATGCAGTATAGTACACTTACCTATTCCTCTATCTGTGTTCCTGGCAACTTCTTGAGGTAATCAATATGCATGTCTTCCTGCATCATCATCTCTTTAAAAACAGCCTCTGCGCTGCTGTCCGAAGCAGTCTCGCCAAGCTTCCTGTATAGATCACGGGTCTTTGCCTCAATCTCCAGCGCCCTTATAAGTATGCCCGTATCATTGGTATGGCTAAAATGCATCTCCTGCTCTTTAACAGGTACCCACCCTTCTTCAGGTTGAATATCCGTCCTGCTTTTAAAATCCTCGAAGGAAACAATTTCTCCGTTACCCTGAATTATCCTGTATAGGAACTGAACATACTTCATGTGAATCTGCTTGAGGGACTCCAGTTTTCGGAAAGCGGCCTTGGCATCGCCTTCATTCGCCTGATGGGATGCCACCTGATAAAAGTCTTCCGTCTCTTTTTCCATGATATAAACATCCGTCAATGCCCTCAGCAATTCTTCTTTACCGGTTTCCATAAAAGCCTCCTTTCTCACATATAAAATTCTTACATTTATTGTCGCTCTTTGGCATCTGCTACCTTTTTATCTATACTCTTAGAAGTAAACCATAAAAATCCCGCGCCTACAGGACAGACTATAGCAAGAATCAGATAGACCCAGAAATCAAGAATAACACCGAATAGGGCAAGTACAACCACTGCTGCCAGCGGGAATAGAGAAACCACAGGGATAATAATGTGTATTGTCTTCATATCCTGCCTCCCTCCGGAAGATCAGAAGTATCGAGATCTATTTCATAAGGAACAGCGGTTATAGACGAAATATCCATAAAGATCCTGGTTTCTCTCTTATGTCTCTTATATCTAA
>CAYFYW010000572.1:0-1766 GCA_964347425.1 uncultured Nitrospirales bacterium | reverse complement strand
GAACGAGGCTAAGAAAAAAGATAAGACTCGTCTTGAGATAATGAAGCAGATGGCAGACGGTAATGGAACAACTTCTGCATTAAGAGAGAAAGTCAGCACTTTTGTTAAGATCCTGGAAGAATTAATTCGCCATCAAGGTGATGATGTCCAGAAACTTATGTGGCAGATTTTTGAGAAGACTGAATACCTGAAATGGATTGGAGATGAAAAAAGCGAGAATCTTATGGAACTGCTTAACGCTGTATCAGGTCAGAACCTGAAGAGTTTTATCGATACTGCATCACTTTACAATGGAATGGATGAACCCCATGAAGGTGACTTTGTTTCTCTTATGACTCTGCACAGTGCAAAAGGGCTTGAGTTTCCGGTGATATTTATTGCAGGGATAGAGGACGGACTCCTGCCCCATTTTCATGCTCTCAGAAACCGCGAGGAGCTTCATGAAGAACGCAGACTTTTTTATGTTGGAATGACAAGGGCACAGGATTTGCTTATCTTCTCGGGTGCAAAAAAGAGAAAAATTTATTCTTCGATACAAAAACAGAAGTCTTCAAGGTTTCTTAACGAAATACCTGCAGGTTGTTATCACTGTATTGAAAGAAAGCCGAAAAGGGAGACGTGCCGTGCTCCAGTCGAAATGCCAATGAGCTTTTTCAATTCCACCCCTTTTATTACTGGTGTCAGGGTAAGACATCCCAAATGGGGAGAGGGAGTTGTTCGAGATTGTTACGGAGACAACGATGATTTAAAGGTTATGGTAAATTTTACATCTGTAGGTGTAAAAAGGCTTTCTTTGAAATTTGCTAATCTGGAGAAACTCTAAATGGAAATCGAACAAATCATAATGCTTTCAAGACTTGAGCTTGCTGAGAATGAAAAGGTCCTTTTTTCCAATCAGATAGGGAACATAATAGACTACATAGATAAACTGAACGAGCTGGACACGACTGATGTTGACCCCACGGCGCATGTCGTTCCAATAAAAAATGTCTTCCGCGGTGATGACCTGCAACCGTCATTACCAAGAGACAGGGTTCTTCAAAACGCTCCGAGTAGATCAGATAATTTTTACAGGGTACCAAAGATAATAGAATGAAAGAGTTGAAAGTTTAAAGTTAAAAGTTGGAAGTGTTTTAATATCTTTCACTTTTCACTCTTCACTCATCATTTGCCGGAGGCAATATGTTAAGGTGCATGCTCAGATCAAAAATTCACATGGCTACGATTACTGAATCAAACATAGCTTACGAGGGAAGCCTGACCGTTGACGAGTCAATACTCAACGCCGCTTCAATAAAACCTTATGAGCAAGTTATGGTCAGCAATCTCAACAATGGTGAACGTTTTGAGACCTATGTAATCCCCGGAAAGAAAAACTCTGGAGTTATATGCCTCAACGGACCCACTGCAAGAAAAGGTGCGATAGGAGACAATATCATAATCTTCTGTTACGAGTACTATACTGAAGATGAGATAAAGGACTTTTCCCCAAAAATTATTAAGCTTGACCAGAAGAACAAGATAGTAGGGTAACGAGCGAAACCTCTCACAAAAAGCTTTCTCCTTCATTGAAATATGCAATAAATCTTGTCACCCAAAAACTGCAATTAACCACAGAGGACCCCGTAAAATATTAAATATATTTCTTAAATTTTTTCTCTGAGACCCCTGGGACCTCTGTTGCAGAAAGGATATTTTTGCAAAAATTTATGAGTTACTTATTTCTTGGTTATATTTATTTTTATCTTTTTTTTTTTTTTGTATTT
>CAYFYW010000571.1:0-7058 GCA_964347425.1 uncultured Nitrospirales bacterium | reverse complement strand
GCTGTTGTAATACAACCAGCCGTAACTTATCGAGCCGTCCATGTTCATATCAACACCAAAAAAGAAGGTATATGTGCCTGTGGGTAAGCCGGACATATTCAAGACCTCAAACGGAGGAGTTAGATCAAATAGGGAGCCCTGATATGTAACTTTCTGGCCGGGTATCCAAAAGTCACTGCTTACTTTATAATAATACCAGCCAAAGGGTGTGTCCGCTACAGCCCACCAGTCTGCGTCTTCACCTGAACTGCTACCAGCATCAAGCTCCACTGTTACTGAAAGGGTGTCACTTTGAGTTATCGTTACATGCCCGTCTGAACCATTGGCCTTTGTGTAAGGTGTAGGGGTCTGAATCCAATTGATGAGATGCAGGGCAGCTGGCCCGTTTTCTTCCATGGTCGGAATAATCTCGCTTTCTGGCAGGATAAAACCGGGGTAACCAACCGGTCTTAGTTCAATAGTAAAGCAAAAGGTCCCTTGTTCACCATAAAACCAGTCGTCAGCTGATCCACTTACTTGATACATTAATGAACCCTGCATAGGGAAATAAACCTCTCCATGTACCTGCTGGATCAAGTTTGCCATTTCTATTGTGAGATTATTTAGCATCTGGGTATCGGGCGGTGGATCAATGGTGTGATCCCAGGGATGCAGTACGAATTGTCCGTAACTGTGGTAGGACAAAACCGCCCTAAAATCATGGCTTGAGGATAGATCCCTGATAGCCTGAGTTTCTGGTTCGGAAAACGGCTCTGTGCCACGATAAATCTCCGACCAGGTGTCCGGGCTGGAACCCGGGCCTCCCCACATATAACTGTAATTCCTGTTCAGGTCGACCCCGTAGGTTCCATCACCATTATCCCTTCTATTCTTCCTCCACAAGCGTTCCGCATCTATGCTGTACTGATGGCCGTCGGGATTCACCATTGGAACTATCCATATCTCTCCATTATCCACGAAGGATCGTATAAGGGGATCGCTGTCATAGTTCTCTATAAGATGCTTTGCCAGGTAGAAAGGGACTTCCACTGAAATCCATTCCCTCGCATGGTGAGCACCTATAAACAGGATTTCCGGTTCACCTTCTTCCTGGGCAACATTGTCACTAATCTTTATGGCCAGGATATCCCTGTCCGCTATACCCTGGGTCGTTTCCCAGCTGTCACCTATATCATGAACCATGGCAATCTGAGGATTGGCCGAAGCCAACTGAGAGAGTTCATCTCTTATCTCGCTATAAGAGTGGAACGCGCCCTCCTGTCCCGGCTGAGGCAGATCTCTACCAGAGGAGGTCATTAACTCCTCTACACTCCAAAACAACACCTCTACAGGGAAGCCCTTATCCATGATTTGCTGCATTATCTTCTCATCAGCATCGGTAATTATATAGTCCTTGTGCACCTCCCATGGTTCTACCAGACTGGCTAATTTATTCATCTCCTCCTGGCTCTTGACATAAATCTTGACTATTTTCCGGGGTACCGGATTATGACCAGGGGACTTTCTGCCATCTGCAATCTCCGCAGCCTGAAATGTAAAGAATAACATCAGTATTCCTGAAAACAACCATAGAGATGAGCCATTTTTTCTGCACACGACCTATCCTCCTCAGAAACAGGTTTTTAAACCGGGTAAACTGGGCTATGTTTATTGTCTAAAAAGCCACCGGGAAATTTTTCCCCATGGCAGTTTTAATAACCATAAATCATCAACACCGCGGGGCCATGACAGCAGGAAAATAAATATCCGTTGGTGTCGTAAATTGACGCGTGACATCTTTCCCTCGTTAGAGGTATTCCTGTTTTTCTTTATTACATTATCTTAAGTAATGTATAGCAATTTTACTCTTTTTACGAAAGGCTGTCAATCAGGCTAAAGTCTTATTTTTATCAGACAAAGGTCGTAGTACTTAAGTCTTATAAGAGGGGTAAAGATATCAGTTATGTCTGATAGGCCCTACAAGCCAAAAAATAAGTGAAAAAAAGAGGGGATATTTCCAAACAGTGCATGGCGATTGTTGCCTGACCGCCAAGGACGACTATCGTGCGTACGCTTCTCCATTACGGTCAGACCTCTGCGGACCCTCTCCGACATAGACCAAAGAACCGCTGTCCCCAAAATTGTCACGCCATGTCCCGTCCAGACTGTCGGGACTTATCAATCCTGCAAATTCGGCATCAAACCCGGAATTGGTGTCATAAATATCCCATTGAATATAAATCATGCCATCGTATTCATTTAGACTGGCAGCACCATTAACGGGAATTCTATAAATATCCTGTGCATGTTGGGTTCCATGGAGACTATAAGCTAATCCCACATCATCAACATTGAAGCAGACAATGTCAGACCAAGGTTGCAGTTTCCAGCAATGTATCCCCAGGCTTTCAGAATTTGCCCCTGGTGCTAACGTAAAAAGACCAACAACCAGGATTGCTGCTATCATAAAATTTTTCCTTTTCATCTTTTTCTTTCTCCCTCTATTTAAAATTTCATAGTGTATCACTACTGTCCAAAATAATCATAAACACCGGGACCGTATGCCTGATAAAGTCGAGGCAGTTTTCAGGTTGGTGTTGTGTCTGTTTTCTGATTTCTGATAGAGGAAAAGTCTCAGGATCTTTGTCTGACTATCTGGTGATTATTATGGGGAATAAACTGCAGGGCAACCTTAAGCCGACTGTCCACATTCATCTTTTTGAAGATGCTTGTCAGGTGGCACTTTACGGTCTTGTCACTTATTGAAAGTTTTTTGGCGATGTCCTTGTTGCTATAACCCTTCACTATCAGCGTGGCTATCTCTTCTTCCCTGGTACTGAGTTTCTTTTCAGTTGATCGGAGGTGGTTTTGACGGTTAACAAACTGGGAGAAGGCCTTTCTTTCTAACCATACTTCCCCTGAATATACCTTTCTGATTGCTTTTATCATATCGTGGATTGAGGTGCATCTTGGTAAAAAGCCGCATACACCTATAGAAAGGGTCCATGATAAAGAATCATCGTCACCTCTGTCTGTCAAAAGGAGTACCTTTGTTGACCCATGCTTATCCTTTATGGAGTACAGAAATTTCTGGCCTTCTATATCAAGCATGGTTGAATCCATTATTACCACGCCTGGCGTAAGGTTTTTAACCAGTTCAATCGCTTCTGCGGTATTTTTTGCCTTTCCGACCACACGTATATCCCGTGCATGTACAAGAGATTTCTCTATCCCGTCAAACAGAAGGAGGTAATCAGTAACAATTAATACAGTGATGTTTGTTTTCATACTGAATCCTGTAACCACAGAAATCTGTGGGTGCTTTTTTCAATCCTTAAAATCAGGGGTTTGCGAATTTTGAGGATACCTCAACCGCCTCTTCTTCGCGCCGCGTCTTCTCCACCTTCTTCTCATAACCCTTCAGACTTTCAATCAGACAGTTGAGTATGTTTGTTGCGATAGCAATAATCTGATTTTCAGAAAAACCATTTTTTCTTAGAATCCGATAAAACTTCTTTGCCACAATCCGTGACCCTTTTTTTGTGTCCCTTGCAGCAAGATTGATTATCCTTTCAAAGTGTGAATTGTTCATAACATGGCCTCCTTTCTGAATAAAATCACTGCTAATTAAATCTGTATCTCTCTAAATCGATACGGAATGAGCTGTGCCTCTGTCTAGTGAGTATCCAACTTGTCAACGCCAATCTTATCTCTGAAAAAATCAATGTTCATCAGGCACTCCCCACAACCTTTTGGCTTTTCCTCGAGGAACTTTCTGTCCAGCTTATTCAAAATCGTTTCAAAAGATTCTCTGTGTATATTCCCGACGAAATAAGGCACAACAGGACAGGGGGACAGATCTCCATGAGGAGAAATATAGGCAAGAGTTCTTCCTGCATTGCAGGGGGTACCTTCATCCGGGAATTCCAGATCTACAAAAAAAGCGACATCAAGCTCTCTCACAACGTCTCTTACCTTCTCTCTTTCTTTTCCTGTAAGCATGTTTTTTCTACTCTGAATCCAGTTTCCGGAGGCACAGGGGTAGAGGACAACAACCTTATGAACCTTAAGGCGACGCCCCATCTCAATTATGCCTTTGAGATCCGCGAGGTCATTCTCATTCACATCTTCTTTTTTCACATATGTCCAGATTGAGCTTTTAACACCTGCGTCCGATAGATGTCTAATTCCCTCTACCGTTTTCTCAAAACATCCTGCATAGCCCCGAAGGTCATCATGTCGCTCTGGTGAGGCACTGTCAACGGAAACATTACACTGGTAGAGCCCTGACTCTTTCAGCTCCCTTACCTTTTTATGTGTAAGAAGGATTCCATTCGTAAAAATAGTCGTAAGAAGACCCCTTCTACTGGAAAATCTTATAAAGTCCAGGAGACCCTCGTGAAGAAGCGGTTCACCGCCAAAGAAACAAATTTCCATAAAACCAAGGTGTTTTGCTCTTTCAATCAGGCTATAAATTTTATCCCGATTCAATTCATTCGTGCCCTTATTTAACTGTGGGCCAAGAAAACAGTGTATACAGTGGCACTGGCACTTGTACGTTATGCCGATCCAGAGCTGACGGGGTACCCGGTGTTTCAGTAAACTCAGCGCTCCGCGGCGCACAAAGAGCCATTTTGTTTTCAGGGGGGTCCCCACCAAGTAGAATTTGGATCTCCTCAACTTATTTCGAACTCTTTTTCTCATACGTCGCATAAGGAATACCTATCTATATGTGACCATTCTACGTTGACCGGGGTATTTCACCATCCCTGAAACAAGAGTTTAGTCTTAGACTCTCATAAACTCTATTTGCCAGTTTCTTTATCATTTCGGCAGCTATTAACGTGTTCTCGGTATATCCGCATGACGAATTTAGGGTTACCAATCAAGTATCTCTTCCAGAGTCTCTTAGGTTCTGCGAGGAGTCTGAACACCCATTCCATTCCAGCACTTAACATCCATTGAGGCGCCCTTGCCTGCCGACCGCTCAGATAATTGAAGAGGGCCCCGACCCCAATGCAAACCGGGACGTTCAACCTATCCAGATTTCTGGTAATCCAGATCTCTTGCTTCGGATTTCCCATGGCCACTAGTAATATGTCTGCTCTCGCTTTATTTATCTTGTTGATAATCTCCGCTGTCTGTTCGTCACGGAAGTACCCATGATGGTGTCCGGCAACTACAGTACCCGGTGCCAAAGCTCGCAATCTCCGGGCTGCGGTCTCGCACACATCGGGCCTGGAGCCTAAAAGGTATATTCGATAACCCTTGCGAGCAGTGTATTTGCAAAAATCGGGAATAAAGTCTGTGCCAACAAAATTATGCAGAGGGTGAATACCTTTTTTCTTTATGGCCCATGATGTGCCCGTTCCATCCCGCAAAACCAGACAGTCTTCTTTTAATACCTGTCTATAATCATGCCGTTCATAGGCCAGATTCAGCGTATGCGAATTGGCCAGAACTATGAGCCGAGGCTTCTTGTTATGAATCATTTCTTCGATAAGTTTGATTGCTTCATTAAATGTACAGATTGTGATGGGAATGCCAAATATTGTTGTGATTTTTCTGTTTTCTGTTGTGTGGGTATGTGAATTTAGCAAGCTAACACTTCTCTATAGATTTCTTCAATCCTGCGGGCCTGATTGTGTCCGTCCATATCATTGATTATTTTTTGCCGTGCTTTTTCCTTGATGTCCGTAAGCAGAACTGGCTTTTTCAAAATCTGCACTATCGTTGCTGATAGCTGATTAACATCGCCGGGACTAAACAGGAAACCATCTACACCGTCTTCAATGACCTCAGGTATACCATCAATATTAGAAGCTACAACTGGGACACCTAACGCCATTGCTTCCAATATGACCATTGGTAATCCTTCTCCGAAAAGGGAAGGCAGCACCAAAAGATTGCATTGGTTCAGTACCGCCGGAACGTCTTCCCGTAACCCGGTAAAAACGATATTTTGTTCGACATGAAGGTCTTGTGCTAAAGTGCGGAGTTTTTCCCCATAATAAGGATCTTCGGAAATATCGTCATTCCCTACTATCAATAGATAAACGTCTGGAAAGTGCTTCATTATAGATTTCATAGCACTAATGATTACCTCAACTCCTTTACGGGGTCTCAAAAGGGCCACCAAAACCATGACAAACGCACTCTTTGGAATACCATACTCTTCCCTGATACTTCCGTTAATGTTGCAGTTTACCGGCGAATTCGATGAGTCAATGTCCAATGCGTTATGAATCGTTACTATTTTATCTGCGGACATTCCCCTCTGAATCATTTCCTGTCGTAAGCTGTGGCTTACGGCTATGTAGCGGACTACAAGAGGTCTGGTAAGAGAATCCACAACTTCATTAAATTTTCCCCTTCTGAAATCAGCAAAATCCTTGGCAATCGGGCTATGCAGATGTGTTACACATTTTCTGTGTGCAAAAAGGGCTGCTAATCGGCCGACCAGGTTCGATCTGACCGTGTGCGTATGAACAATGTCCACGTTCTCTTTATTGATGAGTTTTGTTGTCTTAATGACCGGCGTGAGAATATCTTTCTTTGATTTCATCGGAATAAGAAAATTGCGAATTCCCACATCCCGCAATTTTTCGAGCAGCGGTCCCCCTGAGAGACAGAGAACGCTTGGTGCCACGCGGCTGCGGTCAGAGCATTTTGTCAATGTGAAAACTACCTGCTCAGCACCACCAAAGTGCTTTCCCTGAATAATATGCAGGACCTTAATAGACATTTCTCAAACGCCCGTATGACGTTCCCGATCTCTGGTGGCAAGTCTTCTCTAATATCATTGAACTTGTATCAGCGATTGGGAACGGATGGTTCTACGTGTAAAGATATGATCGGGAACTGAGTTCTGTGTCCTGATGGTTAACAATAGCCAAACTTCCTCAAGTCTTTCCTTGCAAACATCTTAAGCCATTTCCTCATCCGCGGATTGATATGAGATTTCCATCGA
The DNA here is from genome assembly GCA_964347425.1 of uncultured Nitrospirales bacterium. Taxonomy (GTDB): domain Bacteria; phylum Nitrospirota; class Thermodesulfovibrionia; order UBA6902; family BMS3Bbin08; genus CAYFYW01. The sequence continues at coordinate 109 of CAYFYW010000571.1, read as the reverse complement.
TCTATTGCCCCCGTGTTAAAACCATCGACTTTAACGACTTGTTTGGCAAAACCAGAGTTAATCACCTTCGCGTTAAGCATTCTGCCGCTGAGAATTATTCCAAGGTGTC
>CAYFYW010000570.1:0-8710 GCA_964347425.1 uncultured Nitrospirales bacterium | reverse complement strand
ATGAGCAAATCAACTCCGAAGTAAAAGGTATACCTGCCTATGGGCAAATTCGATATGTTGAATATCTCATAATCAGTCAGATCAAACAACGGCTCCTGATAGGTAATCGTAAGACCCTTCTTCCATGACTTACGGTTCACATCGTAATGATACCAGCCTAAAGGTGAATAGGCTAACACCCACCAGTCTGCATCCTGACCTGAAAAACCACTGGCATTAAGGTCGGCTGTTATGGACAGAATATCAGTCTGCAAAATCGTGACATGCATGCTTGAGCCATTTGCCTTGATGACCGGAGCAGGAGAACAGGCGTCACGGATACCTGCACCATCGGTATTCCACTGATCCCGATTGTATGCAGACACGCAATCTTCACAAACGTCTCCAATCCCATCGCCATCAGCATCTTCCTGATCAGGATTTTCCACATTAGGACAGTTATCATAACAACCAGTTGTCAATCCGTCCGTACACGGGTTGCTGATAAGGATGCAGGCTCCATTATCATCCGGGACACCGTCACCATCAGCGTCATACACAGTACCGAGCAAGTCCAGTAATGAATCATAAGCCGGCTTGCGATTATAATCCTCGTCAGAAATAAGTGCAAAACCGTATCCAGGTTTAGCAACTGGTACCCACGAATAGCGATCCGTAAATCCCCACATTTCAAAGGAATTGCAGCTCCTGGAGCACAGGCATAACTGAAGCATTTCCCGGTAAAGGTTTGCCTGATCCAAAAATGCGTCCGAATATGGAGGATCTTCAATAGGCACCTCCACCTCGCTTAACCTAATCGGCAGACCAAATTCAGAAAATCTCAGCATAGCTAAGGCTGAACTATCGATAAAATTTTTACTGTCTGCATACATGGGCAAAGGCGGATGGAGCTGAATCTCGATTCCATGGATCGGAACTCCGCGTTGCAACAGGCCGGCGACCAGGTCATAGATACCGTCTGCCTTTTTCCCGGCAACAGAATAATCTTTGTAGAACAGCACTGCATCCGGGTCTGCCTCGTTAGCCCATTGGAAGACCATGTCAATGTATTCGGGCCCGATACCCTCCAACCAAAAATCGTTCCTCAACAGACCATTTCCAGTAACAGCTTCGTTTAAAACAGTCCATGATTTAACCCGCCCTTTGTTGTGTCCTACTACGGTGGTGACATGTTCATAGAGGATTTGAATCAATTCGTCCCTCGTCCAGAACCCTGATGTCAACCAGTCGGGAAGACCGGCCCACCAGTAAACGAGTGCATGGCCATGCACTTGCATGCCCATGGCTTCAGCAAAATCAACCATGTAGTCAGCAGCACTGAAGTCGTAGATATCCCGCTCCGGATGCACATACTTAAAGTGAAAGGACAACCCCGGGGTCATGGAATTGAATTCGCCCGAGAGTATTTGTGGATAGAGCGAATCGTTAAGCAGGGCTCCGAAATTAACCTCAGTTCCAATCTCTATGTCACGCATATCAGCAAGGGTCCGCAACGTATCCGCTGAAGTGCCTCTTATTAGAGGGTTCATAAAAAAACACAAGAAAACCATTAATGTCAGCAACACAAGCTTTCTCTTCATGTAGTTCACAAAAGCCTCCCGGATTGTTTAAGAAATGGTTTGAAGGCATTCACAGCAATCAAGGCAAGGGCCCTTACGGTCAGCGAAACAATCGCCACAAAATTCATAATTTCAAAAAAGGACCGGATGTGGTGTTTTCTATAGTAACGATAAACACCTTTATTAAACTCAATGATCAAGCGGCTGCTCTTTTTCGGGCTACTCTTGCCCTCGTAATGTATGACCATTGCTTCAGGAACACAATAGACCTTCCAGCCCAGCTGTTTGATCCGGTAGCACAGGTCTGCATCCTCCCAGTACATGAAAAAACCCTCATCCAGGAAACCCACGTCATCCAGTATATCTTTTCTCACCATCAGACACGCCCCGGAGACCCAGTCCACCTCAAAGGGCTCATTTGATGTAAATGAGCGGCTGGTGAGATACCTTCTTGAGAATCTGTTGTGAGGGAAAAGCCTGGTGAGGAGAGACATTCTTCCGAAAAGCCCGTTCATGGGCGTCGGGAACATTCGCGCAACACCCTGGTCAGTGAAATCCGGGTAGACGAGACGGCCGGTCACAATAGCGACTTCCGGATGATTATCCAGGTACAATACCATTTTCTCCAGAGCGTTACCCACAACCCTGGTGTCACTGTTCAGTAAGAGTACATATTCGCCTTCCGCACTGGATATACCAATATTATTTGCCCGTGCAAAACCCACATTCTCGCTGTTTTCAACAATGCAAACCTGTGAAAAATTTTCCCGGGTCATGGCGATGCTGCCGTCATGTGACGTGTTGTCCACAACTATCGTCTCAAAGGAAAAACTGTGCTTCACTTCATAGAGGGATTTCAGACACTGCTTCAGGAAATCTTTCGTATTGTAATTCACGATAATAATTGATAACTTTACCATTTCACCACGCGCCAAAAGAAAACGAATTCCAGGTCTTAATGTATTTCACTGTGGACTCCTGCGGACATTAACTCCTGAACGTCCAAGCCTGGCTCTCTGAAAAAAATAGTGTAGAGGAAGATAAAAAAGGTTGAGCACACGAGACGTCAGTTCAAATGAGAAGATCCTGTCCGAAAGCTTTATGAAAATCGAGGAAATTGCAAACGGGAGTTTCCCGATCAATTGATAGTAACGGGTCAAAACCATGAAATAATTCCTGAACATAACTATCTGAGATGGTGAAACCGTACGCATCTTTAAAATGCTGGGAGAAAAGAAGTTGGGGCCCAGATCGGTCGAATCTATGAATTTCTGCTCGCGGCAGAGCTCCGCAAGCTTTGTTCCGTGATAGGGCTGAAAAATAGTCACATACATTATGTCAACTCCAATAACTGCGTTCAGTTTGATGGTATCAAGGATAGTTCCCGGGGTATCGCCGGGCAATCCAACAATGTTGTAAGATTGAGTGATCATCCCTGCTTTTTTACATAATGCGTATGTTTTCCGGATATCATCATTCAGCATAGGGCGATTAAGGACCCTTAAACGCATATCCTCATTGCCGCTTTCAATGCCCATCTTGATGTGAACACAGCCGGCCTCTTTGAGAAGTCTAATCAAGGTTTCACCAGTAGCATCGGCCCTGGCGTGGCAGGCAAAAGGAAACGCTATCTCCCTTTTGTACTTTTCGGCAAACTCCGCCGACCACCTCCTGTTGAGAAAAAGGACATCGTCTTCAAAAACAAGGCTCTTGATGAAGGGATATTTTTTTACAACACTCTTAATCTCCGCAATAAAGTTATCAACACTTCTGAACCTCACGGGTTTTCCATCTCGACCGTATATTTCTCTAAGGAGATGATTACAGCAGTACGTGCAATTGAAAGGGCAACCGCGACTTGCCATAAAGCTCCCAACGCCTTGTCTCTCCGTGTATAGGTTCTGGTAGTCAAATATATCTCTGTCCGGGAAAGGCATTCCGTCAAGATTCTCGGCCACGGGTCTTAAAGGATTCTCAATGATATTGCCATTCTTCTTTATCCAGAGATTGTGGATGTCGCTTATATCTTCGCTATTTTCGATCTTCCGGCAAAGATCGACCAGAGGGCCCTCTCCCTCTCCCCGGCAAATCATGTCAATACCATCAACCATAATTGAGTCTTCAGGTGCTATGGTTGGGTGGATGCCGCCATAGATGGTCGGCCTTTTTACCCGTTCCTCAACGAGCCAGGAGGCCAGACTCCTTACCAGCTTAAAGCCATGAGATGTGGAAGAAAACCCTATGATATCCGGATTTTCCTTATTGATCCTTTCAATAAACTCCGGTTTAGTGACAGGTTTTGTAATATGGATCAATGATGTCTCATGACATTCCTGTTTCAGGACCGCTGAAAGAGAGCCTAACCCCGCGTAGAAATACCCGGTCCAGTCAATAACATGAGGTTCCACATCAGGATAAACAAACGTTACTTTCATATATCTAACCCTTTTTTGAAAGCCTTCTCATAAAAGAAGCCATCCTGCTGTCAAAGAAATCCGTCACGTAGAACGCGGCATGACCCCGATAAAATTGCATCAAAGAAGACATCACCTTTCCGCCCAGCCTCGTTTTCATGAGCCGATTTTTTATTGTTCGAAGCGCCGTGAATGAGGTATTCCTGTGTGTATCAGTTCCAATGGCGGCAAGGAGAAAATCTTCATCGCTCCAGAAAGAGATCTGCTCATCGCGCTCGACATCTATTTCTCTGAAGGCACAGTCCCGGCAGAATACAAGGGGGCGCGACGAGTTGACTGTTTTCCGCAACCTCTGATATTTCTTTCCATGCCAGATCTCAGAGAAGCTTGATCTTCCGAGATTTCCCATGACGACACTCGTAGCGCAACAGGGCATCACGTCGCCCTTTTCGTTTACGGAAAAGGATCTCCACGGATGATAACAGGGTTTCCTGTTATCGCTTTGCGGAAAAATTTGTCCGCCGTTATTACTGTCGATTACGAATGGCCTGGGGAGATAGACAGTCATGTCCAGTTCTCCAGCCAGAATTCTCGCCTTCTCGAGCATCTCGTTGCAGAGTACCTTGTGATACACCAATGACTGCCGTCGCTGGCTTTCCTGCCATGGAATGAAATGGGTCACTACAGCTTTATCTACCCCAAGAGAGGCCGCCATTCTCAACAGTTCCGTGATTTCCCTAATGTTATCATAGAAGACAGTGAACCCCAGGTTCACTGCCGCACCAGTGTCTGTCCTGTTGATTTTCTCCTGACAGGTGTCCCTGATAACGCCAATAAACTTGTCAAAGCTCTGACCTCTCACCGCTTCATAAGATTCCTTTCTGGCTCCCTCAAGGGAAAAATTAAATTCCACTCCGGCTTCAACCATCGCCCTAGCTCTCTCTCTGTTAAGCAGCGTACCGTTAGTGACAATGACCATTCGTATATTGCGTTTTCTGACTTTTTCAAAGATATCATCCCACTTTGAGGCCAGGAGTTGCTCCCCGAAATTGTTGCCTCCGAACTGAATCCTTTTCAAAGAGGGAAAGACTTCCTCTTCCAGCCTGTTAAATACCTTCCATGACATTTCCCGGTTCTTCAATAAGCCCTGCTCTCTTAACAGACTTCTCTGGCAGTGGGTACAGTCCAGGTTGCACCTGTTTGTCAAAGCTATCCAGGCAAATGTCGGCAAAGAGGCCGCTACTTTCTCAGTATGGCTAAAGCCGGGCTCTTTCATGATTTTTTTCCCTGTCGATCGTTGTATCCGAAGTTTTGAGTCTGCCGGCCTCCGCAGAGCAATCCTCAACTTTAGTCTCAGGGTAAGCGACCTTCGGTAAAGATAATTCAGAGGAATATAAATGGAATTAAGCGCCTTTGAGGTTGGACCAGAAGACAGGATGCTGTCCGAAAGTCTGATGAAAAATCGGGAGAATCCAGCGGGCAGATTCTGTATCACCTGATAGTAATGTACCAGAACCTTAAAATAATCCCTGAACATTAGTACCTGGGAAGCTGAAATGGTGTCTAGCCTCAACGAGACTGAAAAAAAGTCAGGATTCAGGTCTGTTGATTGCAAAAAATTCTGTTTCCTGCAAATATCGGCAAGCCTTGTCCCATGAAAAGGCTGATAAATGGAGACCTGCATCCTATCGACCCCGATCTCGGCATTCAGTTTAATGGTGTCCAATATCGTCTTGGGAGTATCGCAAGGAATGCCAACCATGTTGAAAGACTCAGTAGTGAGGCCTGCTTCCCTGCAGAGCGCAAATGCTTTCTTTATACTTTCATTCGTAAGATTTCTATTCAGCACTTTATTGCTGATATATTCGTTACCGCTCTCGAGGCCAAACTTGATGTGATGACATCCGGCTTTCTTCATGAGATCCACCCTAGTCTTACCAGTGATGTTTGCCCTGGCATTACAGGTGAAAGGAAGATGTATCTTATTGCTGTATTTTTCAGCGAATTCTTCCGACCATTTCCTTTTCAGAAAAAGGATGTCATCATCGAAATTCAAGGATTTGATAAATGGGTAGGTTTCAATGACTTCCGTGATCTCCTCGATAACATTGTCAACACTTCTGAACCTGACTGCTTTGCCGTTACTTCCGTAAATTTGTCGTATTAAGTGGTTACAACAATAGGAACAGTTATAGGGACACCCTCTCGAGACCATGAAGGTCCCCCTGCCCTCATTTTCACCGTAAAGTGTCTCGTAGTTAAATATACTCCTGTCCGGAAATGGCAAACTATCAAGATCCTCAAGCAGCGGCCTGATAGGATTTTTAATAATATCGTCCTCTTTTTTAACCCAAAGATTTTGAATATCACTTATATCTTCGTTACTTTCAATCTTCTGGCAAAGCTCAGACAAGGGGGCCTCACCTTCTCCCCGACAGATAATATCTATGCCGTCAGTTCCAATGACGTCATCAGGTGCTATGGTAGGGTGGATTCCTCCACATATGGTTCGTACGCGCGCCCGGGCTTCATTAAGCCATGAAGCAAATTCCCTGACAAAGGGAAACATGGGTGACGTCGAAGAGAATGCAATAAGGTCCGGATCTTCCTTTTCAACACTCTTCATGAAATTAGACCTGCTCACAGGTTTTGTAACATGAAACAGGGATGTCTTATGTCCCTCCTTCTTCAGGACCGTTGAAAGTAAGGCGACTCCAACATAGAAGTACCCGGTCCAGTCATGTCGGTGGAGCAGCACATCAGGATAGATAAAAGTAATCTTCAAAGCATTCCTCTACAAACAAATTACGTCTTCAGTTAAGATTGTATAATAGGTTAAAAGCATCTTATATCCGTCCCCCGTAGAACGCAAGAAACCCATCGGCAATGAGCTTGTGGCCACGTCTATTCCAGTGGATGTCATACCAGATGAAGTACTCCTCTATTACCCGCACTCTATCTGCCTCGTGACCTCTCCTGATGAATGAGGGGAAGTAGTTGAGAAAACGTGCATCATGCTTCCTGCACCACTTCTTCCAGATTGAGACCTGGATGGAGTCCCGATCACCACTGATGATCTGGTCAGGCCATGGGTATATTGCGACGGTTAGCTTGATGTGGTGGTCCGAAAGCAGTTCGGCCAACTTACTCATGTAAAGTCGCATACGTTCAATACCGATTGCTCCGTAATCGTTGTACACATCATCGTCAATCGTCCACTTGGCCCGGGTAAGATTAGTGTTATGATATCCCTCAATACCGATTGGACGGGCGACTAGACCCTTGAGGGCTTGCAGGACAGAGTAAAGTAGAACCGTGTTTTCTTTGACCAATGCCCTGATAACCTGGTACAGGCCTTCCACTCGACCTTGCGGTGCAGCGCCGTGCTTGAAATAGCCGGGATGGTCACTTCTCATGGCGACATTGCCATTTTCGTCCAAATAGTAAAACTGTGCCTCGTCCTGGGTGTCTGAAATATCAAGAAAAACCACGAGTTCATCGAACTTGAGGCCGACACTCTCAATCAGGTACTGAATCTTTCGCCAGTAGATTATTGGGGAGTAGGACACCACCCCCGCGTTGAGCACTTCAATTCCCCTTTCGGCCAATGCCGAGCCGATCAAACCAACAAATGTTTGCTCGTAGTCAAAGCCGACACCTTCGGTGAAGGAATCGCCTATGAACAGAATCCGGTGCCTGTTGGAGACTAGTGATACTTCGCGTACCACGCCGTCTCTGAATCCGAGTGAATTGGTACGAACGCGAACCCGGAGTGGGCCCCAGCCAATAAGATCGATTGACTTGCGCTTGGCCAGGTCATGGTGAAACATAGGCGAGAAAACACGTAATGACTTCTGTTGCTGCAAAAGCGCATACTCGCTTCGACTTCCCCACGCATACCCCATTATCAGTTTATAGGCTTGCGCTCCGAGCATGTCCGTCAGCAGGCAAATTACCACGATGAGAGCAAGGACTGTTTTCTTCGGGTGACGCTCAAACCGATTGGGGCGTTTCCGGGGAATGTTAGACATGGCCACGCTTAAAGAAAAAGAAAAGGGGTATCGTCAAGCGTTCCGCATTACGGCATGAGGAGGACGCTCTTACAATATACGCATTCAAGAGACAGGAGTTTGCTTTTAGCATAAGGATCGAACGATACACATAGGCTGCGGCATCAATATAGCTAATGAAAATTAATTTTAGTTACTTGAAGGAATCCACACAGGATACATACCATTTTTGGGATGGTGCGTTAATCTTTTCAGAGATCCTCCGTTCGTATCCATTCTGAATATAGCGGAATGGCTTTCTCGTGGATTTTTCGCTTCGTATTGAGATCCGAATACTATATATTTTCCATCTGGAGAGAAAGAAGGCAGATATTCTGCTCTATCAGCATGCCCTCCAGCCAGACTGAGATCAACTACACCACTACCATCCCTGCGGACTTTGAAAATATGCCAGATTCCACTTCCCCAGTTTTCTCCAGAAGACTTTACGGCGCGTTCAAATACTATCCATTTTTGATCCGGACTCCACGAGGGATCGTAGTTCCCGGGAGGAAAAGCCCCTTTGATGGTAACGCCCGGTCCTCCGTCATAAACGGTCTTTATATCACCTCCATTCACATCCATCGTCTTCAATATGAATCTGGGATCTTGGGCTTTTTTGTCCAGATAATTGAACACGATTCGCGTGCCATCCGGCGACAATGAGACATCACCCTCTAATGCCATC
>CAYFYW010000569.1:0-7533 GCA_964347425.1 uncultured Nitrospirales bacterium | reverse complement strand
CGCTTTGGTGACGCTGATGAATTTAATCACTTCATTCAAACCCCATTTGTATCTTTCCCTGCTTAAGGACAGATTATTTGCAGTTTAACGCAAACACTATTATTTCAATCTACGAGATTTTTGTCAAGCAACTTAAGATTCCTAAAACAGATGTAAAATTTAGTATACAAATTTGGCTGGTACTACATCTTCTCTACGTCAGATGCGTCTATTGTAAGCGCAACTCCCTGGTGTAAAATATCTACGGAAAGAACAAGCATGTGCTTGCCAAGTTTTTCAGTGAGGATGCCTTCTACGCCCATCAGAGGCCCTTTTCTTATTCTCACTCTTTGCCCCTTGTCAAGATATGGATAAGGATCAAGGGCTTCCCTGTTTTCTACAAGTTTTTTTAATGAGATTATCTGCTCGTCAGGGACAGGTTCTAATTCTCCCGGCAGCCGGCTTAAGAGTCTTACGACACCCTTGATCTTGAGAACTTCCAATATCTCCTTTGCACTTTTAGGTATATGGATAAAGAGATAGCCGGGAAAAAGAGGAAAATCAATTAATTTTTTTCTGTCTTTCCACTTCCTGAGTTTTTCTACGGTCGGAAGAAAAGCTTCTATGCCTTTCATATCAAGCCTTTTAAATACCTGAAACTCGTGCCGGGACCTCACATGAACTGCATACCATTTAGGATCTAAAGAATCTGTCTGTTCCATTTATAGTCCCACGCATTTTCCATTACGCATGATTCTAATTTAATTTATAATTGCACAATCTATTCACAACTGTACAGGTCGGGATTCTGGTTTATATACAGAATCGTAGCCTCAATTCGGAAAATCCTCAGCGCAAAACAGGGGTTAAACGGAAAAATACCCTGAGATATTATTTTAATTCCGGAATAGATATTGAGCAATAGAAATCAGGTCTCTACTTTGTAGACCATGTCGTGTTCCCTGACATAATCTTTTACCTTAAGACCTATTGTCTGGCCTTTTGTGGCCTTTGTCACCTGCTGATGTTCGACTTGCATGGATTCAATTTTTTGCTCAAAATCAGTTGTGTGGCCTTTGATGTGGATTACATCACCGACTTCCAGGGAGTCGCTTATCTCGATCGCTGCCACTCCTATTGACTTATAATAGTGGGTTATTTTTCCCGCCGGGATTTCCATAATTAATCCTCCCGTTCAAAAGGTTTTAAAGGTTAAAACATCTGGACCATGCACTTTATGTTTTCTGCGTTTCTGTTTCTTTGACTTTCTCCATTTTATCTTTATAGACCTCGATGATGCTTGTCACTTTTATACCGGCAGCCTGAAGGGCTTTCTGTATGTCCATCGCTTTAGCATCCTGAACCTTGAGCATGTAGTTACTGTTCATAAAAAAACCTCCTTTCTACAGTTTAAATGCCAAATCAATATCATCCCGAATAATCGGGTCTAATTCTGAATGATCAAATTGTCTGGAATTTGGAAATGGATTTCATTTCACGTCCGGCTACATTTGAGTTTTTTAAATAAAATATTGTATCAACCACCTAGCCACAAATCAAGTTAATAGCTCGACAACAAAGTTCCCTCGGGCTAATTAGCTATAACCTTAAAATGCAATACTAAAATAGTTCATGTGTGGCAAGTTAAATGACCACATACGAGCACATCACACCATGAAAAATAAATGTGACTGGAAAACTATATAAATTTTATAAATATTTTTATAAAAATAGACTTATTGACAAATAGTTTCCACTATGGTAGTTTTTTGAAAGTTCTCCTTTTTTAATCCATTTTTTCGAATCATCGCAATGAGGAGTCTAAATGTTAGAGATCAATTTTACATGGTTTTTTGTACAGGCTGTTAATTTTTTAGTTCTAATCGTTCTTTTAAATTATATACTGTTTAGGCCCCTTTTGCGTCTTTTTAAAGAAAGAGATGTTCAGATAAACGGTTCCCTTGATGGTGCCAAAGCCATGGAAAAAGAAAAGGAAGCTTTTTTTCAAGAGATAAAGACAAAACTGTCCGGGGCAAGAAATGAGGCAAAAGCAGTATTCGAAAATTCAAGGTCAGAGGGACTGGCCTTACAAAAAAAATCAATAGACGAGGCTTCAAAAGAAGCTGCAGAAATAAATAAAAAGGCCAGAGATGACCTGGGGGCAGAAGCAGAAAGAGTGAGGAAATCGTTACGGCAAGAGGTAGAAACTTTTTCAAATGAGATTGTCGAAAAAATGGTAGGAGTATGAAAAAGATAAAAATTTCAAATTTCAAATTCCAAATTCCAAAGATTTTTATCTTTTTCCCTATCTTAATTTTGAATTTCACATTTGCTGCCGTGGCCTTTTCTGCAGAGGAAGCAGAACACTCTTTTGCATGGAAAGACCTGCTATGGCCGGTTATTAATTTCGCTGTACTTGTTGCTGTCCTTGTTATTGCGGCCCGCAAACCAATAAGGGAATATTTCAAAAAACGGACAGAGACGGTTGAGAAATCTCTCAAGGAGGCGCGGGAAGCAAAAGAGCTGGCACAAAAAGCTCTTGACGAGGTCAAAGAGCGGGTTAAGAACGTCGATTCTGAAATAAACGAGATACTGAACGCTGCAAGAAATTCAGGAGAAAATGAAAAAGAGGCACTAATTGCTGAAGGAGAGAGGTTAAGAGATAAGATAATCCAGCAGACAAAATCAAACATCGAGTTTGAACTGCAAAAAGCAAAAGAGGCAATAAAATCCGAGGCGGCAATTATGGCCCTCGAACTCGCTGAGAAACAGATCAAGGAAAAGCTTGGCAAGAAGGAGCAGGAGACTCTTGTAGATGAATATATCAAGAAGCTTGAGGTAAAAAAATGAACAAAGGCCAGATTGCAAAAAGATACAGCAAGACGCTTGTTCACATGTTTGATGTTGCCGATATACCAAAGATCCTTGAAGGGGTAAATATTTTCTCCAGGCTGATTGATGTGGACAAAAACATCAAAATCCTCTTCGCCAGCAGGATATTTTCGGAGGAAGAAAAAGACAAGGCGTTAAAAGCCTTACAGCTCCATCTTAAGGCCTCTGAACATACCGAAAGATTTCTCAGGCTGATAATAATCAATGGTCATTTGTCTGCACTGAAGGAAATAATAAAGGCCTCAGTTGTTGCCTACAATGAGAAAATGAAAAAGATGAGCGCAACTGTAATCTCCTCCGTTTCCCTGGGGAAAAACTACGTTGACAGGTTAAGTAGCGCTCTCAAGGCTCTGTCCAAAAGGGATATTGATATAGAGACGCGGGTGGATCCTTCACTCCTTGGAGGATTCATTGTCAAGATGGGCAGCACCATTTATGATAGCAGTCTCAAAGGTCAGCTTCGTCTCTTAAGAGCGGAATTAGTCAGATAAGAAATAAATTAAGATGTGAAAGTTTAAAGTGAAGAGTTTGAAAGATTAACTGTAAATTTTAACTCTTAACTCATAACTTTTAACTTTATCTGGGGGTGAGTTAATGGACGTTACAGAACTAAAGGCTGAAGAGATAAGTGAACTGATAAGAAAACAGATTACCGATTTTGAAAAACGTGTTGACGTAAGCGAGGTAGGCACCGTTGTCAAAGTTGGTGACGGGATCGCGAGGGTTTATGGCCTTGATAAGGCCATGGCATCAGAACTCCTTGAGTTTCCAAACAGTGTATTTGGGATGGCGCTGAACCTTGAAGAAGATGCAGTTGGCGCAGTTCTTTTTGGCGAAGACAAACTCGTTAAGGAGGGAGATGTTGTCAGACGTACGGGGAAAATTATGGAGGTACCCGTAGGCGATGCCATGGTTGGAAGGGTAGTAAATGCAATAGGACAGCCAATTGACGGAAAAGGACCGATTGATACGAAAGAAACAAGAATTGTGGATGTTGTTGCCCCCGGCATTGTTGACAGACAGCCTGTAAGAGAACCACTTCAGACCGGTTTAAAGGCTATTGATTCCATGATTCCTATTGGAAGGGGCCAGAGAGAACTTATTATTGGCGACCGTCAGGTAGGTAAGACAGCTATAGGGCTTGATGCCATCATAAATCAGAAGGGCGGAGATGTTATCTGTATATATGTTGCCGTTGGTCAGAAACGTGCGAATATTGTTCGTGCTGTTAAGACCCTTGAGGACCACGGGGCAATGGAACATACAATCGTTGTAAATGCCTCAGCCAGTGAGCCTGCCCCGCTCCAGTACATAGCCCCTTATACAGGTTGTACAATAGGAGAGTATTTTAGAGATAATGGTAAACACGCATTGATAATATACGATGACCTCAGTAAACAGGCCCATGCCTACAGGCAGCTGTCTTTGTTACTGAGGCGTCCTCCAGCACGTGAGGCGTACCCCGGCGATGTCTTCTATCTGCATTCAAGGCTGCTTGAAAGGGCTTCCAAGCTCTCGGATGACCTGGGAGGAGGCTCTCTGACAGCACTGCCAATAATTGAGACACAGGCAGGAGACGTCTCCGGATACATACCGACAAATGTTATTTCAATTACAGACGGTCAGATATACCTTGAACCTGAACTGTTTTATGCCGGTGTCAGACCCGCTGTAAACGTTGGTCTCTCTGTCAGCCGCGTCGGTGGCGCTGCACAGATAAAAGCAATGAAACAGATTGCTGGAATGTTAAGGCTTGACCTTGCACAATTCAGGGAGCTTGCCGCTTTTGCACAGTTCGGCTCTGACCTTGATAAAGCGACCCTTGCCCAGATAGAAAGAGGCAAGAGGATGGTGGAGCTGCTAAAACAGGACCAGTATGTACCGCTGCCCGTTGAACAGCAGATATTTCTCATATTCGCAGGTGCAGAGGGTTTTCTCGATGACATCCCTGTTGAGGCTGTGAGAAAATTTGATGTCGAATTACTGAGATTCGCGCAGGAACAAAAAGGAGACCTGCTGAAAGAGATCGCCGAAAAGAAAGCTATAGATGATTCGTTAAAGGCAAAGCTGTCGCAGGCAGTTGAAGAATTTAAGAAAGGATTCCAGCCGTAAAAACAAGTCAATGAGTCATTAGAGTAATTTAGTAATTGACTTTATTAAATGACTTAATGACTGAATAACTCAATTACTTGGATTTAAAACATGGCGACATTAAGGGATATAAAAAAGAGAATAAAGGCCGTTGAGAATACGCAGAAGATTACCAAGGCCATGAAGATGGTAGCTGCTGCAAAGCTGAGAAAGGTCCAGACCAGGATGCTGGAGTTGAGGCCTTATGCAGAAAAGATGAACTCGGTTCTTTCTAATCTTGCCGGAACTGCTGAAAGGGAATTACATCCGTTGCTTGCTGTAAGGCCGAGGAAGACCGTGGAGGTTATCGTGCTGAGTGGCGACAGGGGCCTCTGCGGTGCCTTCAATGCGAATATTCTTAAAGCCGGTCAGAATCATATTGATAATCTCAAAAAAGAAAATTTTGATATAAGTGTAAGTGCCATAGGTAAAAAGAGTGTGGATTATTTCAGAAGGCGGGAAATCTCACCCAGGCGATCATGGACAGGCCTTTCAGGTAACATAATTTTTTCTGATGTCCAGGAAATTGCCAATGATATAAAAGAAAATTATATAAACGGGACAGTTGATGAAGTGATAATCATATATAACGAATTCAAATCCATGATAGCGCAGAAGATTTCGATGGTAAGGCTTCTTCCCTTAAGACCGATAGAACCTGAAGAGGGCTCTGTTACCGAACCCGTTGGCACCGATTACATCTATGAGCCTTCCATGGAGGAGATTTTTAACAGGTTGATTCCAAAGAATCTAGATATACAGGTCTACAGAGCACTCCTTGAAAGCTCGGCAGCAGAGGAGGCTGCAAGGATGAGTGCTATGGAGAATGCAACACAGAACTGCAATGAGATGGTGGACAAGCTTACACTTCAGTACAACAAGGTAAGACAGGCAGGTATTACGAAGGAATTGATGGACATTGTTGGCGGTGTAGAAGCACTGAAATAAAATGCAAAAATTAAAAATCAAAATTCAAAATTGTGGAAGAAAAAAATTTAATAAAAATAAAAGATTCATTAATTTTGCAATTTGCATTTTAAATTTTTTAGGAGGTTATAGATTATGAATGTAGGGAAGGTTGCAGAGGTAATCGGAGCAGTTGTTGATGTTGAGTTTGAAGAAAAACTACCTGAAATCCTGAATGCTATTACAGTAGACCATCCGGGTGATCCTGAAAAAGGAATTCCTAAAATTAGATTAACACTTGAGACCGCATCTCACCTTGGAGAAAACAAGGTCAGGACTATAGCCATGGGTCCAACTGACGGACTTGTTAGAGGCATGGATGCTGTGGACACAGGTCAGCCAATAGCAGTTCCTGTTGGTAATGCGGCCCTTGGAAGAATAATGAATGTCATCGGCGAAGGCATTGACAAACTTGGTCCTATAGAATCAGATGTCAGGCTGCCGATACACAGGGAGGCTCCTGATTTTGTTGAGCAGGAGGCAGTTACAGAGGTCTTTGAAACCGGTGTTAAAGTCTTTGATCTCCTTGTGCCGTTTGTCAGGGGTGGAAAGATGGGGATGTTTGGAGGTGCCGGCGTTGGCAAGACCGTTGTTATTATGGAAATGATACATAATATCGCAAAGGTTCACGGCGGTGTATCTGTTTTTGCGGGTGTTGGTGAAAGGACGAGAGAGGGTAATGACCTGTACCTCGAGATGAAGGAATCAGGCGTTATAGAAAAGGCAGCGCTTATTTACGGCCAGATGAATGAGCCGCCCGGGGCACGGGCAAGGGTCGGGCTTGCAGCTCTTACGGTAGCAGAGCATTTCAGGGATGAAGGACAGGACGTTCTTATATTCATAGATAACATATTCAGATACACGCTTGCAGGCGCTGAGGTTTCGGCACTCCTCGGAAGGATGCCGTCGGCGGTTGGATACCAGCCTACACTCGGTACTGATATGGGGAACCTCCAGGAGAGGATTACGACCACAAAGAAAGGTGCCATTACATCGATGCAGGCTATATACGTACCTGCTGACGACCTTACCGACCCCGCAGTTGCCACTGCTTTTACGCACCTTGATGGTACCGTGGTTCTTGCAAGGCCGATTGCAGAGCTTGGAATATATCCTGCTGTTGACCCCCTTGATTCGACATCGAGGATCCTTGACCCAAAAATTCTTGGCGAAGAGCATTACGGTGTTGCAAGAAATGTCCAGATGATTCTGCAGAGATATAAAGAGCTGCAGGATATTATCGCCATTCTCGGGATGGAGGAACTCTCCGAAGACGACAAACTTACCGTTGCAAGGGCAAGAAAGATACAGAGGTTCTTGAGCCAGCCATTCCATGTTGCAGAGACGTTTACAGGGACGCCCGGCAAGTATGTTAAAGTCGCAGATACAATAAAAGCATTTAAGGCGATTGCTGAAGGTCAGTACGACGATGTCCCTGAGCAGGCGTTTTATATGGTGGGCCCCATAGAAGAAGTTGAAGAAAAGGCCAAGAAATTAGGCTGGAGCAGGTAAGGATAAATAAAATCTGTGAAAGTCCTTGCCCTGTTAGATAGTAAACATCTAACG
>CAYFYW010000568.1:0-5822 GCA_964347425.1 uncultured Nitrospirales bacterium | reverse complement strand
TCCATCCAGTAATGATGTAACCGCCGTCTGTGGTCTGCTGCACTGAGAAGCTAGAATCAGGATTTGCACCTCCGAAGGTCTTTCCCCAGAGCTTATTGCCATCTGCCTCCGTCTTTATCAGATATACATCACGAGAACCTGCGCCGTAAGAGTTTGTCTCTCCTGCAATGATGTAACCGCCGTCTGTGGTCTGCTGCACTGAGAAGCCGTAATCAATATCTGCTCCTCCGAAGGTGTTCTCAAAGGTCATGATATCACTTATGTTCACCACCACCCTGTCATAATACAGCTGGTCATAATTGATTGCGCCGTTCATGATTAGATCAACTCCAAAATAGAACTTGTATGTTCCTGCAGGTAATCCTGACCTGTTCAATACCTCATAGTTACCAAGATCAAACAGCGGTCCCTGATAGGTAACCTGTTGTCCAGACTGCCAATCATCCGTGTTTACATTATGACGGTACCAGCCAAATGGTGTATTAGCCAATACCCACCAGTCTGCGTTCTGTCCTGTGTGGCTTCCAGGATTAAGGCTTACCATTATTGACAATATCTCAGTCGGCGTTATGGTGATTTCATCAGAGCCATTGGCTTTAATCTCAGAGATGGGATCTCCTGAGAGATACAATCTGGCTTTACAGATCTTGTCAGCATCCATCGTAACCACGCCATCAGCGCAGTCGGCATCACCACTCCAACCCGTAAAAATAGAACCAGTGTCTGGGGTTGTCTTCAGGGTAACTACCGTGTCCTGGGCATAGTCTTCTAAACAATCCATGCCGCAGTTGATTCCGGCAGGGGAACTGCTTACTGTTCCTGTACCGGTGCCTACCTTGGTCACTTTGAGGTTGTAGATTAGCGGCCAGTCGGCCCGGTCAAAGTAGATGGCATTGGTTGGAGTCCTTTCGTCTGACCACGCAATACCTGCTTTACCACTCGTCCAGTCTACAGCTACTGTGGGAGGAGCATATTCCCTGCTGGCCTGATCAGTGTCATTCAATAAACCGGTCGAATACCATACAGTTGGATTGGTGTGCGCAGCATGCTTATACACAATTCTATGATGGTAGGATGTCCAGTAAGCCACATGAAAATCCCCAAGACTCGGGTCTACAGAGATATCCGGCCTTTCATAATGAGGCGATGGCCACGTAGGCCGCCAAGTCAGTTCATGATTTGTACTCCATGTCGCGCCGCTATTAATGCTGTAGGCGTACCATATATGCGTAGCCCGGTTGATTATGCTATACCACTTGTCGTAGTTATAGACAACCATCACTTCACTTCCATCCTGTATTGCTGCAATCCTCGGGTTATTGCAGTCTCTTGATACGGTGTCACAGAGGTCCACGTTGGTGCCCCAGCTTACGCCAAAATCGGTACTGCGCGTAACAATCACATTTTTCTCTTCAGTCTCTCTATCCTCGTTATACCATGTAATGTAGAGATTGTCTCCTCCATACGCAATATCAGGCTTATCCTGGCACGCATCGTTATTGTTTGAGGACTCAACCATTTTATAGTCACGCCAGGTCTCTGCCTTATCCAAAGAGCGGGTCGATACTAATTCTGTGTAACCTCCACCTCCGTGACATGCTGTACCACGTTCTAGACGGACGGGCACTGTGTCAGTTATATATACAACATAGATCCGGTAATCGCTCCAATCATGGTTGTCCGTAACGATGCGGGGGCTGTGCACAAGATGTCCAAAAGGGCTGGGTCCGTCTATGGTGTGGAAAGTATAAATTTTATTATCCAGTTCAACTTTTGCCAACTCGATGGTCAGGCCCCGCTCGTAGACAACATAGAGAAAGTCCTCCGCATACTCTGGAACGGCAATGGCCGGATCTCTGATGTCATTCCCACCTCCATCGAATCCTATAAAATACTGCCAGCTATTCCCTCCATCCGAGGACTCGTAGATATCTATCCCGCTCGTGTCCATGCTCTCTACAACTATAAAGTACTTTCCCGAGGACGTACTGACCATGTCGACATGTCCATCAATTATTCCCGTAATATCGCCCACCAGGACATCGTCTCCAAACCTTGGATTAACGACACCGTTTTCATTCCTGGTTGCGAAAGTTACTGTCGGATAGCTGACGGGCGTGCCCTGTTCTTCCGGTGAAGGAGTTGTGGGCTGGCTCTGAACAACCCCTGCAAGCCTACCGTGATTACTCTGATCCATAGCAGCAGATGCCTTGCCCATAAGCATACAAGACAATGCCAAAACCACTAAAGTCAGATATATGTAACGATATTTTCCCATGGTTCCCTCCTAAAATGTTTTGAACTTATTTTTCGTGAAGCCGAAAATCATTCTTCTTACGTATAGTGCTTTGAAGAAACTTTGAAACAGAAAATATTTGCTTTTGTTATGTGCATCTTCATATAAAATGAAAAAGTTGACTTATCCTCCTTACGACTGTACAAAAAAGCACTGAGTTATGAGAAAACGAGAAATCTTTCTATAAAATTTATAGAAATTCATGTTAGACAAAAAAACCGAGCACACCAAAGGCTTTTCCCTTCGGCAGCCCAGCTATCTTTTCCTTGAATAGTATGTCACTTTCCACCCCTACTCACGGAGGGTATGGCTTTTTTCGGGAATCAGTTGCTTAATTTATGTGATGAGAATTTGATTTTTGGCTGAGCCGGGAATCCTCCAAAACTATTTATGGATATAGCCACTGTATCACCAAATAGCTCACTTGTCAAATTAAAAGTTCTTATAGATGCGATAAGGATCCATTATTTGCGAGATGGCGCAAATAGCAATTAAGGATTTACGTTAGCACTCTTGTATTCCGGGTCAAGATTCAAAAATGAGGATTAAGAGATATGCTGATATTAAGGTTTTCCAGTTGTTATTATTTTCCATTCGTCAGATGCTCCGAACCAATCACTGCCAAAAGCTGCTGTATTGCATTTATGGTCGGGGCACCAATCAGATTCATTATCTATCCAGAAATCAGCTCCCAACTGGACAAGAGCATTTCCGGTCAACTTGAAACGCGCCTCGGAATAGCATCTTGAGGCATCGGTCGGTATAGAGACTCTTTTCCCACCAAAATGCCAAACTCTATCAGGTCTTTTCTTTAAAGGCAGCAGAGCCGTGTCCCCTGTAAAGTCGATTTCCATGTCTTCATGATAGTCATTTTCTCCGCACCACGGTTTTCTCGGCCAAAGACCACTCCAGAAAATACCTGTTCCGTTTGGTGATGTTTCACCAGACAAAAGGACTGGCTTTCCATCTACCATGCAATAAAATCTTGCCCAGTCTATTTTGAGGGCGCTATCTCCTTCTTTCCTCGTATCGTGAACGGCAATTACCCAGAGAACTCCTGATGTCCATCCTTCAGGTGGTAATCCCCTGTTGTAAAAAGCTGCCGGTGCCGGCGACTCCGGTGGCGCAATACCTGGGCTTCCACCTGAAGCACTATTCCCGGAGTAACAGCACTCACTCATAATATAGCTACTTAATAAAGCGACACAAAATATTATTTTCTTCATTTTTGTTAACCTGATTTGTAATTATATCACATCAGAGGAACACAAAAAGGGGCACACCAGCCTGTCAATAGTCTCAGAAGGTGAGAAAATTAACAATTACCGGTAGAAAGATGGCCCGTTGAATTTGGGGCAGTTCTAATTCTAATAAAGAGTCCGAAGATTGCTTACGAATTTTAAATAATTTTGAGTCGGATTTAATAGCTGAACGCCGATACCATTATATATTTTACCTGCCTTCCCAACACTTTTGACCTCGCCATGAACTCTTAAAATTTCTTCTTTCAAAGGAATGAGTATTTCAAGTTCAGGCTCCAAAGGAAAGGTTACCTTTGTGCTAATAAACATGCCTTTTTCCGAGAGATTCATGATAATTCCGGCGTATTTGGATGTACCACTGAGAAATTTTACAAACATACTTTTCTCTATTCTCTCAAATGCTCTCTTTTTCGTTGAGAGGGGACCTGAATCTACGGAAAGATGTCTGATATGATTACTGTTTTTCAAGGGTTTCTTCATTTTTGAAGTATAACGAGAATCTTATCTAAAAAAAGTGTTTCAAATCACAATATTGTTTAATTATGCAACTTTGTGATGTACAGCACAGAATTATTGCCGATTTAATATTATTTTAAATTTAGTAAATATAGTGATTAGAAGGATAAAAGATGAAAAATAGTGGTAAAAGAGAACCGGCGATTGAAAAAGAAGTTGAACAATTTTGTCAGGGCGCTGCAAAGGTGTTGACAAAGATCCATGACAGAATTAATGAACAGCAACCGAAGAAACAGCAGAAGAAGAAAAAGCCTACAGTTTACATAGAGTATGAATAATTTATCTGTTATACCTTCAAGCCTTCAGAGTGACAGCCTGTAAATGGTTAATGCCAACACCTGCTAATCCTCAACCTTAGCCGATAAAAAAATTAATGGTAGGGTCAAGGGCGAACTACAGAATTCCCACGATCGGACTCTATCCGGTAAGTCATACGATATAAAAGGCATACATTACATGTCGAAAGGAAGTACCATACATTACATGTCGAAAGGAAGTACATTGAATAGAAGGTTATTTTTATGTTATAAATAAACTCCGTGGTATAGTATAAGGAAAAATGCTTTCAGTTATAAAAACAACCGCTATAATGATGCTGTTTGCTCTGTGTTTTCCTGTGGAGGCCCTTGAGGTTATGGACAGGGAAAAGATTCCCCCCGATGTCCCTGAAAACATGGTTTATATAAAAGGTGGTTGTTTTCAAATGGGGGATATATTTGGAGATGGATATCGAAGAGAAAAACCAGTTCATGAGGTATGTGTAGACGATTTTTATTTGGGAAAATATGAGGTAACTGTGGAGGAATTTAGGAAGTTTGTTAAAGAAACAGGTTACAGGACTGAAGCAGAAAGACAGGATGGTTGTCATGGTTGGACAAATAGTGGAGAAAAAAAGAAAAAAGACTATAACTGGCGTAACCCAAGCTTTGCCCAGACAGATAAAGACCCGGTAGTTTGTGTAAGTTGGAATGATGCAAATGAATTTATAAAGTGGTTGAATAAGAAAGACGGTAAAGACTATAGGCTGCCCACAGAGGCTGAGTGGGAATATGCGGCGAGAAGCAGGGGGAAGAGGTATAAATATAGTTGGGGTAATGGAGAGCCCTCGGGGAATATAGCCGATGAGTCAGCAAAGAGAAAATTGTCTGCAGAAGATGGCTGGAAAGGATATGATGATGGGTATGCATATACGGCTCCAGTGGGAAGTTACAAGCCAAACGAATTAGGCCTGTATGACATGTCTGGAAATGTCTATGAATGGGTAGTTGACTGCTATATAAAAAACTATTACAAAAATAGCCCGAAATATAATCCAAAGAGATTATGTGAAGGTAAGTGTAAAATTCTTCGCGGCGGCTCTTGGAACCCCTTGCCTAAAATAGTATGGACAACAAACCGTTTCTGTAACGTACCCGGAGCCAGAGGCTCCTGGATGGGTTTTCGCTTGGCATACACTGCCAAATCAGGATTCTAAAAGCCTATATCATTAAAATCTTTTCTTGAATTTAATTCCATTTGTAATTTTTTATTCTGAGGAAAAATTCAAAAATCGAGATTTCAGATAGAAAGTCATGCTGCAGACAATCCCCCAAATGTTCATGAAAAGAAAAACAGATCGACAAAAGATATGCCTTTAAGTGTTAGGCAAGGAGTTAACCTAAAAAACTGCAATTAGCCCCCGTAAAATAGTAAATATTTAACGGGGGCAGGCACACACAGGACGTAAAGATATTCTGCGTCCCACAGAC
>CAYFYW010000567.1:0-2860 GCA_964347425.1 uncultured Nitrospirales bacterium | reverse complement strand
TTCGAAACTCTTTATGCCCTTTCAACACTTTGAGGATCCTTATTTGAAAAAACACGAAGGTACAGGGCTTGGGCTTGCCCTCTGTAGAAGGATACTGGATCTGCACGGGGGAGTGATTTGGGTTGAGAGCGAGGAGGGGAAGGGAAGTGTTTTCAAATTTGTAATGCCTTGCAAGGTGGAGCCTTCTAAGATGGAAGAAATTGTTTCCATGACAGAGGCAGCAGTGCGTGATCAGAGGATAGTTGATCCGGCATCAAAATTCCTTACATGGGAATACTTTTGTACACATATCGAGAGGACTATTTTATTTCATAAAAGAATGGGGTATCAGTTCGGATTACTGCGCATAAAACTCATTCCGGGTGATGAGCCTGTGGATTATTTATTGTTTTTCGGGACCCTTAGAAAGGTATTCCGAATGCACGAGGTCGTTGCTAATGGTAAAGACCGTGATTGTTATTGCGTAGCATTTCTTAATTCTAACAGGATAATGGTGGATACTGCTGTGGCGAGATTCAGTAGAGCAGTAAGAGAGATCGGTTATACAGTCGACATCAGAACAGTGATTTACCCGGAAGATGGAAAAAACAGAAAAGAGTTATTTGAAGAATTGAATATAAATATGTAGCCTCAACATTCAGATTGTTTAGACACTTTAAGAGTTTAAAAGGTTACACGGCACCTTCCTGCCGCAGGCAGGGATTTTGTAAAACGGTTGCACCGATTAAAGACCTGGTCTATCTGTGTAATCAGATGAGTCAGGACCTGTAAGGAGAATTAAAAAATGAAAAGAATTCTCATTGTTGAAGACAACGATTTAAATCTCAAACTCTTCAGGGAGATGCTGACGTACGGTGGCTACGAAGTTATAGAGGCAAGTAATGGCAATGAGGGTGTTGAAAAGGCGGTGAGAGAAAGGCCTGATCTCATTCTCATGGATATTCAGATGCCGGGGGTAAATGGTATTACTGCCATTAAGAAGATGAAGGAGATGCCGGAGTTGAAAGACATGCCGATTATTGCAATCACCGCCTATGCAATGTCGGGCGACAGAGATCAGTTCCTCTCCAGGGGTTTTACAGACTATATTCCAAAACCGGTGAAAATTTCTGATCTGCTTGAGAAGGTGAAAAAGTATGTTTAGCACATCTCGAAGCGAGTTTAGTCGACTCAACAGAAGAGTCGCTACGACTTTATGAATATATAAATAGTTCAGTTGAGGAAAGAAGTATTTGAAACACATCAGCAGGATTTAAATTTGGCAGATAGGATCGAAGATAAAGAGACAGTTGGCGTTATTTTATTGAACCTCGGCGGCCCTGATTCCCTTCAGGCAGTCAGACCTTTTCTCTATAATCTTTTTTCTGACAGAGAGATTATCAAACTGGGCCCTTCCTTTATGCAGAAACCCATTGCGTGGTTGATATCAGGCCTTCGCACACATAAAACTAAAAAAATGTACGGCCTTATAGGGGGCAAATCCCCGATCCTTGATATTACACAGGCTCAGGCCAGTGCCCTGGAAAAGCAGTTGAACAGTTCACAGTTCACGGTTCACGGTTCTCGGTCTTTTAAGGTGTATATCGGTATGCGGTACTGGCATCCCTTTATAAGAGATGCAGTGGATAAGATACTAAATGATGGAATGAGAAGTCTTATTGTAATTACCCTTTATCCCCATTATTCGAAGGCTACGACAGGCTCTGCAATTACAGAGTTCAAAAAAGCAGTCTCACAGTTCACAGTTCACGGTTCACGCTTCACGGTTAAATACATTGAGCAGTGGTATGATTTTTCACCCTATATAGATTCCCTGGCAGAGCTTATTGGCACAGGGATTTCAGAGTTTAAAGAATATGATTTTGATGTCCTTTATAGTGCTCACGGTCTGCCCGAAGATTTCATAAAAAAGGGAGACCCTTATGTTGATCAAATAAAGGCTACTATATTAAAAGTGAATAAAAGGCTTTCTCTTGGCCCTTATAATATTATGGATTTAAAGTGGCATCTCTCATTTCAGAGCCGGACCGGTCCTGTTAAGTGGTTAGAGCCGACAACAGACAAGATGATAATAAAACTGGCAAATACAGGATGTAAAAACCTGTTTATTGTCCCGATAAGTTTTGTTTCAGACCATATAGAGACACTCTATGAAATAGATATTCTCTATAAAGTCCTTGCAATGAGAAATGGTATAAACCTTAAGAGATGCCAGTCTTTGAATACGTCTGAGAAATTTATTGAGGCACTTAAGGAGCTCGTGATGACTAGATGCAGGTAGCTACTGATTCCTGTAATTTAATGTCCTATCATTTATATATTATTGTCATTCCGGGCCTGTCTGCCGGCAGGCAGGCTTGACCCGGAATCCAGGGTTTCCTGTGAAAACAGGAACCCATTTCCTTTATTGGTTCCCCGCTGGAGTTTATCCCGTACTCCGATACGGGACGGGAATCACGAAACAGCGGATGTTATTATACAGTATTCAATAGTAGCGAGTAGTTTGTAGTTAGGGAAACATCAAAGAATTTTATCCTCTCTATTTTCTGACTACTAATTGCTAACTACCGATTATCTAAAGATTCGAGGGAGGAAATGAAAAAAATAGTCGTCGTTGGAGGAGGCATATCGGGTTTAACAACCGCTTATGTGCTTCTTCACAGTTCACAGTTTGAGGTTACTGTCTTAGAAGCTGATTCAAGACCTGGCGGAAAAATCTGGACCGACGGCGTTAATGGATTTCTGTGCGAAAAAGGCCCAAATGGTTTTCTTGATAACAAACCCCTGACGCTGCAGTTATGTAAAGAACTTGGTCTTGAACCACTTAAAAGCAACGAAAATGCAAAGAAACGGTTTATTT
>CAYFYW010000566.1:0-1830 GCA_964347425.1 uncultured Nitrospirales bacterium | reverse complement strand
ATATATATGGTCTGGAGATTCGATGTTGATTCTGCGGAAGTGATAGGTACCATAGTGTCCAGGATTTTTCCCTGTCATAAAAGTCACCCATGCGGGTGCGCTGAGCGATGGCACCGTGGAATGGAGAATTCCGTGGCCACCATTTTCGATGACTTTTTGCATGTTTGGAAGTTTTCCTTTTGCAATCAGGGGATAGATGATATCGAAAGTAGCACCGTCAATACCAAGAATAAAAACTCTCTTTTTTCCTGTTTTCATATTGGATACTATAGATACCCCAGGTTTTGAAGGAATATTTTTGATTCCTCAAATTCTTTTTGAGTGTCCATTTCCTCGCTGAATGGGACTTGTTCCGACAGGCTATCCATACGATCATACCGGGGTGGATTCTGTTCCAAATATCTATCGTCGAACATTTCCCTGATCAAACGGCCGTCATAGCTTTCAGGAATAGGTGCCCCCAGTAAATGATGAATTGTGGGAGTGACGTCCTGAATGAACAGTTCCCTTTCCAATCGGCAGGATGAAATCTGGGGACCCGAGGCTATTAAGATTCCTTCCCGGCGGTGTTCTCCGGTTCTGAGCCGATCCCTGTTGCCATGCACAAGTGCTCTTCTCAAGGGATTGAAGTCCCATTTATAATCATAAGCAAGTTGGACAACAATATCCGGGGCTTCACGTAAATATGACCCTTCATAAATGGCCTCTCGTGGATATGCTTTTATCACCATTTTTTTCTCCGAAACTGGATCGGTTAGATTTTCCAGTTTCTCGATTATTTCTTCTCTGAGGGTAAAGTACTCTTCGCCAGTGAAAAAAGGCGTGGACTTGCCTTTGCCAGTTTCATAATTAATGAAAATACCCAGAAAATTGGCATAGAGACCTCCTATGACGAGTTTGGACCGATTAATATTCACATAATTTATGAGCGCAGGCCGCTTCCTTAATCTCATTCGTGTCATGAGTCTGTTTCTCAAATAAGTTAGGGACAAATGAGGTACGAATTCCGTATATCCCAGTCTTTTCATGAGCGCGGCACTATTGAATTTCTTTGTTGACGCCGGCCCAAAGCCATGGTCAGACATCAGTAGTGTGACTGTGCCTATTCCCGCAGCTTCAACGAAGTCTCCGATCAAACGGTCCAGAAGGATGTAGTAATCCTCCACAATAAATGAGGGAGATTTCTTGCTGTTGAGATCATCCCAGAAGAAATGGCAGATCCTGTCCGACCCGGTAAAGACAACCATAAAAAGATCCCACGGTCTGCTTTTCATCAACTTCAGCGCGTTATATGCCCTTGCTCTGGAAATTTTGAAGACATTTTCAATAAACTTCTTACGATCCTTCTTCATTAGTGCTTTCCCGTGCCATATGTTTTGTTTCATCAATCCGTGCAGATCGACCTCGTAATTATCCAATTGGGAAGATAGTTCAGGCGGGTAGACGTAATTATCGGCATTCTCAGGAACGAAAAGACCGGCGACCATAAATCCATCAACCTTATCGGGCGGGTAGGTGAGCGGTATATTGATCAGACCGACCTTAATGCCCTGATTGTTCAGGAACCTCCAGAATGGAACGCCTGATATGTGATTGCGGTTTGCAAGGGTTTTGGAACCGGTACCATAGAAACTTTCACTGTTTTTCTTGAAAAAGTAGTAAATACCGTGTCGGCCGGGGTTCGTCCCCGTAATGAAAGAAGACCATGCCGGGGCTGTGACAGGTGGAATGGTTGATAAAAGCGTGCCATGGGCACCGGTGCGCAGCATGTTCGCGAAGTTGGGCAGCCTGCCGTCTTGAACTAAAGGAAGTATGACATCAAATGTTCCG
>CAYFYW010000565.1:0-4833 GCA_964347425.1 uncultured Nitrospirales bacterium | reverse complement strand
TTTTGTCGCCCATGTAAAAATAAGGCTTCTCCGGGCCTGACAACACTTTTACGGGAAATTGTAACCGGATCGCATCCGGTGGATGACCATCATTCCCTTTATTAGGCTTCTTGTCAGTCCATTCAAGCATAATTGCCACTTCAGAGTCTGTAAATAGCCCCCTTGCTCTCACATTTGTCATCACTGCTGAAAAATGTCGAGTTTTAAACATTAACTGTCCGGCTAAAGGCAAATCTATATAATCAACTGTATTCCAGAGTTCATCATCAATCGAGATGGGTATTTCTTCAACCCTCTCTGCATTTAAAACACTGCCGAGATTTCTTTTGAACTGAGTGAACTTCAAATAATATGCTACTGCCCATCTCTCATCATCCGGCATGGAATCCAGATAGGATGCCATTGGTGTTCCTTCAATGCCTGCGGTAATGGATCTGTACAAATCCTCCACGTCCGAACCATTTTTCAATTCCCATGGGTGCGTCAGATCTGTCGGAAAAATCCTGTAGCCCCAATCATCCTTTTGTATCTGGTGCCCTTTCTCACCGCTGCCTCTGGCATATACGCCATGGCACTCCCAGCATTTTCTTTTTTCAAAAGACCTCTTGCCTTTTTCTATCATTTCATCATTTAATTCCGGCGCCTTTGGAATTTTTATACGTTCTGCCTCGATTTCAAAATCTTCTGCGGCAAATCCCTTAATGTACTCGACCAAAGCGTTAATTTCATCATCGCTAAACTGTTTCCATCCAGGCATGCTTGTCCCAGGGTTGCCCTCTCTTATTATTCGTTTGATGTCTTCATCTGTCGGTGGATCACCTGATATTGTGGAAGTAAATTTGAAAGTGCCTGAGGAAAAATCCCTTGGCTTGGGATAAGTAAATTCCTTGGCATATCCTTCGCCTCTGCCTTCATATCCATGGCATCCTGCGCACCAGTCATCATACAGCTTTTTCCCCTTCTCCTCCTGGGTAAATCCGATCACAGGAAACAGGGCCAGAATCAGTACTGCTGAGAAAAGACACCGCAATCTTTTATCGATAATTTCGTATTTTGCTTTTGTCATCACTTACTCCTTACATTTCTCTCGGTTGAATTCCTGATGCATCATAAATGTATAAGATAACTTTCCATATCTCTTCTTCAGTTAGAAAATCTTCGAATGCAGGCATGGACGAATCCCATGGAGTTGAGCCTGACGGAAGCGTTTTCCAACCCTTGGCAATCCTGTAAAAGACAAAAGACTCAGGCAATTAGGCAATAGTATCAGTCCCCTTAAAAGGGAGGGGACGGAGGTTAAAGACTTCAGCGAAAAGACCCCTGCCTGCAAGATTGGCCCCGTGACAGTAAAAACAACTCTGGAAATAAATCTTTTTACCGTCTTCTATATGTGATTTGAGAGAATAAAGATCCTTTCTCAGGGGATTTTTCAGCCCTATGATCTTCATCTTTTTACCCTTGAAATATATCTCAGCAGGCGGCTCAGGGTGTACTATCCTGGCAGATACAGGTGGCTCAAGTTTTGGTTTTACTCTGCCGTATATGATGTAACCTGCAAGAACAGGTATCAGGATGTAGACTATAAGAACACGGAGAACTGCCTTGTTGTCATCTGCAAGTACTGACTTCATCGGCCGTAGAAAGGCTTTGAACTGTTCTTCCTTTATTGAAAAGTAAATAAGAAAAGTAAAAACTGACATAGCCATGTACATCACTATTATCTGAGCCGGTAAGGGAGGCGCAAAAAACTCGACGCTCTTCATTCCCCCGTACATGGCCATAAGAATGCCAATATAATTGAAGAAAGGGGACTTCTTCAGCGCTGAAATGATTGAGATGATGATTCCCGCACCGGCTATACCCGGATAGATTGCTAACATTTTATTAGCCTCCTGCTTTTTCTAATTCTCTTTTCAAGATTGGCAATGAATCAGGATACTTCAATGTAACCCTTCCGCCCAAGCTCTGAATATATGCACCAACAGCTATAAT
Source organism: uncultured Nitrospirales bacterium (assembly GCA_964347425.1). Lineage (GTDB taxonomy): Bacteria > Nitrospirota > Thermodesulfovibrionia > UBA6902 > BMS3Bbin08 > CAYFYW01. Next base: position 2,841 of record CAYFYW010000565.1, on the reverse strand, counting down.
TTCACTTTCGCTGAGAGAATCTTGAGCAGCCGGCATCACTGCATCCATCCCTTCTTCAACATAAGTATCAGGATTAACCAGCGACTCAATGAGAAAGGCTTCCGTATCTCTGCCATTTTCTTTTGCATGTTTTTCCACACTGCCGATCAACGCCGTGAGTATCGGAAACTCAATATCCGGGTCGGGTTTTTCCGGATGGCATTCTATACATCCGCCTTTGTCATAATAAGCGTCTCTACCGAGCTTAACTAGTTCCGATCCGGAAATCCCTTCTTTAATCTCAACAGATGCGAGGACCTCGACCTTCTTTTGTGTCGAGCCGAGGGAATTACGTAAAGCAGGGAGGGAATCGGGATAAGAAATGGTAACTTCCGCGCCCTTACTCTGTAAAAAGGCTGCCACAGCAATCAATTCACCCTCTGTCAGGAGCTTCTGAGAAGGTGGCATAATTGGAGCAAAGCCTTTGGGAATATAGGCTTTTGTATCTACCAAAGCTTCAAAAATAAATTCCTCAGCCGTCTTATCCATACTCTTGCTCCGCTCTGATATAACGCCGCCGATGTTGGCTATAGCCGGTGACCTCATTCCTGCTTCAGGCTGGTAGGGATGGCAAACCATGCATTGACCTTTACCAAATAGGAGTTCCTCTCCGATTCTAAGAAGTTCGTCCTGGCCAATTCCCTCTTTAATTTCTATTATCTTTGGAGGAAGAGATTCTGACTGGGGAAGAAAATAAACCCCGATATAAGTGAAAAAGACGCTAAGCCCGACTATGAATATCACTATTCGTCCGAAACCGCTGTTCACGATACCCTCCCCCTGACGGTAACTTTTTCCAGCTTGATCATGCTCCAGAAGACCATGGCAATCAGGAAGAAAAACAGGACGGTCGTTGTAGATGCTACGATCGAGGCAAATCCATGGGTCGGGAGGAATGCATCCGGGCTTGTGTCTTTCACTATTCCATATACATGCCAGTACTGTCTGCCGCCGGACCTCATATATCCGAGAAGAGACATGAGCCAGGTAAAGGCGACTGTTATGCCTATAAGGGAGTACTGCGACCTTTCGGGCATCTGTCCCCACCTGGGTTCGCCGATGACGCACGCTTCCTTATACAGGTATCTATCAATGATCATTGTTAAGATCATAACACCGAAGAAGAGACCAAACTGAATTGTGGAAAGCACCTTAACCCTGATTTCTGCGGGAACAATGTAGCTATAAAATCCCAGAAATAGAATCGCAATGAACGAAACAATCATTAATAGGGCTTTCAACATACTCCCTGTTTTTGCCCAAGAAACGGTCGGTTTCTTGTTGCTGGTTCTAAAAATTCTGTAACTATAAAAGGTTGCAAGCATGGCAACGATAGTAGCTGTATTTTTAGAGGCCATAACCCCCAGATTGCCAAGAATCGGATGATAGGAACCTATCCTTCTTGCTTCCTCAAGGCTTACTGCTACACTATGCGGCGTCAACCATATCGCCCAACCGAGGAAAGTAAATATATAAAGCAGCTTCACATATTTAAAATACCGTTCCCCTCCGGGCATCTTGTTCAAAGATATCCACAGGTAATAATTAATAAAAAAGAGGATTAACCCCATTAATATTGCCTGCATGACCCAAAGCCAGGCAAAGAAACCTCCCATAAGCTGTATGCCCATCTGTTCATTAAATGCATAAATCTCTACACCAAGGAGATAACCGATACCGGGAAGTACAAAATAAAAAGCGATAGAGATCATCGCCGCGGTATATCCCATCCAGTCGTAATATGCTCTTTCTTCGTCACTCGTGGCAGTAATGAAGCGATACGCTGCATAGGCTGCTGCAATTGCTGCGCCAAAAACCACATTTGCCATTAATCTGTGCAAGGACAGCGGTATCCACATGTGGGTTTTTATAGCCTCCCATCGGCTAATCAATTCACCTGTTAATTCATTGACTCCGCCAGGTGTCGTCATGTAACCGACCCATGCACTAGTAATAAATAACAATGCTGTACCCGCGATATTTAGAAGTAACCCTAAAAAAACATGACGTCCTTTACGATCACGATCCTTCATTCTGTCCCAAGAATATAAATAGTACGCAACGATAACTGTCTCAACATACATAACCACAATATAGATCCACCAGGTGGGCCCGAGTATTTTCAGCATGTGGTCAAAAAACTTCGGATAAAGGACCGGTAAGCTAATCAGGAGAATTGTCCCGAAAACAGCAGTGATCGTGTAAGCCACGGTAAAAAGCTTTGCAAAATCATGTGCAATCTTGTCAAGCCTTTCATCTGCCTTTTTCCATCCTATGTACTCCATTGCTACGGCAAATATGGGGACGCCGAGTACAAAGGCGGCAAAATTAAGGTGTAGCTGTGCTATAATCCATACCCATAACCTGCTGCCGATAACGGGGAATGCCCTGTAAGCTTCCTCGGTAGCAAAGGGCCTAAGTAAAAAGATCACAGCAAAACTTGCTCCGAGTAAGGCCGTCAGTTTAACGAGACTTTTTGATATTCCTTTCGATGTGCTTGCTTCTGCCATAAGTCAAATTCCTAATTAAGGATCAGTTTTAACAACCTGTGCTAAACGTATGAACAGGATTTTATTGGAAATAATCCATTTAATAATTCAAGCAAAACCCGTGGTTGATTGACCATATTTACTAAATCCCAATTTGCTGAACATAGTTGTACAGATATCCTTGGACCCGGTCCGGGTCCAAGGGGGGAGGATTTATCTGTACAACTATTTGAAAAGATTACTTAAATTCTGCATTTATCGTGGCCGTCTTCCCTGCTACTGCTTCTACTTTCCCTAAAGTGATCTCACCAAA
>CAYFYW010000564.1:0-13304 GCA_964347425.1 uncultured Nitrospirales bacterium | reverse complement strand
AATATCTTTATTCATAATGTCTCGGAAATGTACCGTAATACCACTATTGAAACGTACACTAAGGTATCGAAAATTAATTTAGATGCTACGCATCAATGTAAGGAGGTTATTATTAATTGAATAGCTATACTTCAAAGTATAGCACGCATTGTTTCACAACACCTGCATTATTCAAATTGCATTTTTTGGATTTTATGAGGAGGAATAGATGAGAGCGGATAAATTTACCGTGAAGAGTCAGGAGGCTATAGAAAGAGCCCAGCAGCTTGCCCAGAAAAAGGGAAACCAGCAGGTGGATGTGGAGCACCTTCTCTCTGTCTTGCTCGAGGAAGGCATTGCGTTGGAGATAATCAGGATGCTCGGGATAGATACAAACGTATTAAAAGCTGCGATTGATGCTGAAATTGAAAAATTTCCGAAGATTCTCGGGCCAACAGCGGTCGGCCAGCTCTATATTACCCAGACATTAAAAAATGTGCTTGACAGGGCATTTGCAGAGGCAGAACATCTCAAAGATGACTACGTAAGTGTAGAACATCTGCTTATCGGGATTCTAAAAACTAAAAATAACTCAGAAAAGATTCTCAAGGAAGCGGGTGTGACTGTGGACAGGGTTTTTGCAACAATGCGTGAGATAAGAGGTTCGCAGCGTGTTTCAGACCCCATGCCCGAGGATAAATATCAGGCGCTGAAGAGATATGCAAGGGATTTGACTGACCTCGCAAAAAAAGGAAAGCTTGATCCTGTTATCGGGAGGGACGAGGAGATAAGGAGAATTATCCAGGTGCTTTCACGCAGGACCAAGAATAACCCTGTTGTGATTGGTGAACCCGGTGTAGGGAAAACGGCATTGGCCGAGGGACTTGCACAGAGGATAACATCCGGTGATGTTCCCCAGAGCCTTAAAGACAAGAGGGTTGTTGCCCTTGACATGGGGGCACTCGTTGCCGGTGCAAAATACAGGGGAGAATTTGAAGACAGGCTCAAAGCAGTTCTGAAAGAGATAGAAGAGGCAGAGGGAAAGGTGATTCTTTTTATTGACGAACTTCATACAGTTGTTGGTGCCGGTGCTGCCGAGGGGGCGATAGATGCATCCAATATGCTCAAACCCGCTCTTGCAAGGGGAGACCTCAGATGCGTGGGTGCAACTACGCTTTCAGAATACAGGAAGCACATAGAAAAAGACCCCGCACTTGAAAGAAGGTTCCAGCCCGTTTACCTGCAGGAGCCGGATGTAGAGGATACCGTCTCGATCCTGAGGGGGCTGAAAGAGCGGTACGAGGTTCACCATGGAGTAAGAATAAAAGACTCAGCGCTGGTTGCAGCAGCAGTTTTAAGCAACAGGTATATTTCAGATAGATTTTTACCTGATAAGGCAATAGACCTGATTGATGAGTCAGCCTCAAAATTAAAAATGGAGATAGACAGCATGCCTTCTGAACTCGATGAACTTGAAAGGAAATTAAGGCAGCATGAAATAGAAAAGCAGGCGGTGATGAAAGAAAAGGATAAAGCTTCGAAAGAGAGGCTTGAGCGCATTAAGGAAGAGATTTTGGAATTTACTGAAAAGAGAAACGCCCTTAAAACCCAATGGCTGAAAGAGAAAGAGGCAATAGAAAAGGTAAGCTCGATTAAGGAAGAGATTGAAAAGACAAAAATTGAGTCTGAAAAAGCTGAAAGAGAGGGCGACCTTAACAAGGCTGCGGAATTAAAATACGGCAAACTCCTCGCACTTCAGAAAAACCTTGAGTCAGAAAACAAAAGGCTGTTGGCGCAAAAGGGCAAAAGCAGGATGCTTAAAGAAGAGGTTGATGAGGAGGATGTTGCGGAGATTGTCGCAAAATGGACCGGGATACCCGTAAGCAGAATGCTTGAGGGTGAGATCCAGAAACTTCTGAAAATGGAAGAAAGGCTGAAGCAACGCGTGGTCGGACAGGATGAGGCAATAAGCGTGGTTGCCGATGCGGTAAGAAGGGCAAGGGCAGGCATACAGGACCCTAACCGACCAATTGGCTCTTTTATCTTTCTGGGACCCACGGGAGTTGGAAAAACAGAGCTTGCGAGGGCACTTGCGGAATTCCTGTTTGATGAAGAGACTGCAATGGTGAGGATTGATATGTCCGAATATCAGGAACGCCATACGGTATCAAGGCTCATAGGAGCGCCTCCTGGTTATGTTGGTTATGAAGAAGGGGGCCAGCTGACTGAAGCTGTAAGGAGGAGACCTTATGCGGTAATGCTTTTTGATGAGATAGAGAAAGCCCATCCCGATGTATTTAATATACTGTTGCAGCTTCTTGATGACGGAAGGCTTACAGACGGACATGGAAGAACAGTCGATTTCAGAAACACCGTTATAATAATGACATCAAATATCGGAAGCCAGCATATCCAGGAAATGCTTACGGAGTGGAGTGATGACGAACAGATACGCAAAGGCGTTATGGAAGACCTCAAAACATTCTTCAAGCCCGAGTTTTTAAACAGGGTGGATGAGGTAATCATATTCCACTCACTTCAAAAAGACCTGCTTATGAAGATTGTTGACATTCAGCTTGACAGGATGAAACGGTATTTAAAGGATAAACGCATTGATGTTGTACTTACAGACAGTGCAAAGGCGTTTCTTGCTGAGATTGGCTACGACCATGTTTATGGTGCAAGACCGCTGAAAAGGGCAATACAGAAAGAGATTCTGAACCCACTTGCTACAATGTTGCTCCAGGGAGCATTTCAAGAAGGCGATGTTATAGAGGTAGATATGAAAGATGATAAGCCGGTTTTCAAAAAAAATATGCAAAGGAAGAAAGATAAAGTTTCATCTCACTGAAAAATAAAAGTACCGGTTACTTTCTAATAGTCACTACATACCTGCCGGTGCCGAGAAAAAATAATCCTGTATAGATTACCAGTAGTTGGAGTGCATGCGATGCCCCGCTCCATCCTGCGCCAGCCGCCCCTTCAGGTACAGCCAGATGCTTCAATACTGCAATTAACATGGTAAACGCCAGCAGTACAGTCGCAGGTCTGAATAAGACACCAATCATAATCAGTACAGAGCAGACGGACTCGGAAAAAGCAGCCATAAATCCCCAGAAGACCGGAAGAAAATCTATACCTATGATGTTCATACTACCGCCGATTTTTTCCCAGACCGCGGTACCGCCGGTGAGTTTCCCATAGCCATGAAATATGAGCATAGTTGATCCGATTCCCAGACGTAATATCAATAATCCGATATCCCACGGTGCTTCCGTTTTTTTCATTATATTCATAGCTCCTCTGTATTACCTTCGCTGATAGAGCCAGGCAATGATGGAACAAGTGCGGTAAATCCTCCTTTGAATTATACCAGAACAGAAAATAAAATTAGGTAAAACTCAAGGAGCCTGACCTGTTTTTTATTATTTTTTGACATCTTATAACCCCTGATGCTACCTTATGCTTATGTCAAGATCCTCAAACTATCGAGGTCGGACCTCGATAATTTCTAAAAAGAAAAAGATCGCACAGCTTATCATTGCAAGGCTGGACGGGAATGATGTCAATAAAAAATTTAAATACTATGAGTCGCTTGTAAAAAAAGGCATCGGCGGTTTTATTGTCTTTGGCGGTAGATTAAAAGAGGTAAGCAGAGCGATAAAAAGACTGCAGCTTTTAGCTGAAATCCCGCTTTTTATAGCCTCTGACCTTGAGCAGGGGCTTGGCCAGCAGATTGAGGGAGGCACGCTTTTCCCTCCGGCTATGGCCCTGGGGCAGGCAATCGATCCAAAAAGCAGAAATGATATTAAGCTCCTGAAACAGTCCATAAGCATTATTGCACAGGAGGCAAAAGCCACAGGAGTAAATGTTATTTTTTCCCCTGTTCTTGATGTGAACACTAGCCCTGAAAATCCAATAATCTGCACAAGAGCTTTTTCCGATAATCCTGAAAAAGTCTCATGGTTTGGAAGGGAGTTCGTAAAGGGCTTCCAGAAGCAGGGGCTTGTTGCGTGTGCAAAACATTTCCCGGGCCACGGAGATACAACCAGGGATTCGCATAGAGAATTACCGGTTGTAGAGGCTGATATGGACAGGCTTGGCAGTGTTGAATTATATCCGTTTGCACAGACAATAAAGGCAGGCGTTAAGATGATTATGACTGGTCACCTGAAGGTGCCGGCACTTGATTCGAAACTCCCTTCAAGCCTTTCGCAAAAGGTTGTCCGGGGGCTGCTGCAGGAAAAGATGAAGTTTTACGGACTTGTGATAACTGATGCGATGAATATGCATGCTGTCCGTGGAAAAAATCGGAAATCAGAGGCAGATGCATGTCTTTTGGCTTTGAACGCTGGAGCAGATATCCTTCTTCATCCCGAAGATCCTGAAGAAGAAATAAACAGCCTTTATTCAAAGTGGAATGAGATAAAGACAGCAGTCGAGAGGTCTTTCAAGAAGGTTATAAAGGCAAAAAAAGATCTGGGTAAATCTCTACGTTCACCATTTACCATTAATTGCATCGGCTCAAAATCTCATCGGAAAACAGCACATGAGCTTTTTGAAAAATCAATCAGAGTAATCCCCCCTCTCCGCCCATTACTAAAGGGGGGATTGGGGGAACCGGTTGTTCTTATTATTGACGATGATAATTGTAAATCAGGTAATTTTTTTGTTCGGTCCATGAGAGATAGCTACCCGGAAGTAAAAACCATGTATATTGATAATAAATATAAAGGCGATATGAAAGCAGTTCTAAATTCAATTGCCGATAAAATCCTCATAGCTGCAGTTTTTTCAAAAATCTCAGCGTGGAAAGGCAGGGCAGGGTTAAGCAGAAAATTGCAGACTATACTTGAAAAGGCAGCGAGCATTTCAGGGTATTCTGTAGTTTCAGGGTTCTGCTGTCCCTATATATTCAGCAACATAAAGGCAGATGCAGTCATTGAGGCTTATTCCGATTCACCGGAGGCACAGGAGGCAGCAGCGCGGAGGCTTTGCAGCGCATAATATGCCTGCGTTATTCAGCCTGTTAATCCCCTTTGCTGTGCGCAAGTGTGATTACATGAATGTCTGCTGCTCCTGCCCTCTTTAGTACCCCGGAACATTCCCGAACTGTTGCGCCTGTTGTATATACGTCATCTACAAGCATTATATTTTTCCCCTTGATTCGTTCTTTGTTTTTTATTTCAAATGCCTTTCTTATGTTTTTTTTCCTGTCGTTTGCACGCAGTCCCACCTGTGGCGCTGTGTCTTTGGTCTTAATAAGACAGTCAATCATCAGAGGAATTCCCAGACTGTTTGCAATGTGTTTTGCCAGAAGGGCAGCCTGGTTGAATTCTTTCTGCCTGAGACGTTTCTTGTGGAGGGAGACGGGTATGATTATGTCGACCCCGGGCAGCTTTGCCTTGAGTATTATATCTGCCAGAGGTTTTGAAAGTCTCTTTATGCGGTGGTATTTAAAGAGATTAATCGCTTTTTTTAAAACGCCGTCATAAATCCCGAAACTCCTTGCGGATGTAAACTGAGGTTCGTTGTGAAGGCATTCTCCGCATGTTGATGCTGCGTCAGAAACAAGCGGTATACCGCATCTCTGGCAAATATGTCCGGTGTAGGGCTGGATTGTCTGCCAGCAGTCAGAGCATATCGGCGCGGTCTTGTAGTTTATTGATGGTTTTTGACAGACGGGACAGGATTCAGGGAAAAGGATTCTTAGAAGGCTATTGAGCATAAATAAATTCGAAAATCAAATATCAGAAAAAATTGTGGAGGAAATTTTATTAAATTTTAATCAGGCTTTCCCCTGTCATTTCATCGGGTTTTTCTATTCCCATCAAGTCAAGAACTGTTGGAGCAACGTCTGCCAGTATTCCGGTTTTCCGTAATCTTATCCCCTTTTTTACCAGGATGAAAGGCACAGGATTGATTGTGTGGGCTGTGAAAGGATGATCGCCATCCATCATTGTTTCACAATTTCCGTGATCAGCAGTTACTATCGTTATGCCCCCGATGCTTTGGGTTTTTGTCACAATCTCTTCAAGACACTTGTCAATTGCCTCACAGGCTTTTATTGCTGCCTCCATAACTCCAGTATGTCCAACCATGTCGGGATTGGCAAAATTCAATAATATGAAATCATATGTCGAACTGTCCATTCTTTTTATAACTTCCTCTGTTACTTGATAGGCGCTCATCTCGGGTCGTAAATCGTAAGTCGGAATATCTCTTGGAGAGGCAATGAGGCATCTGTCTTCGCCCGGGAAAGAAGTTTCTTCCCCCCCGTTGAAAAAATATGTAACATGTGCATATTTTTCTGTCTCGGCAATTCTCAGCTGCCTCAGCCCGCTTTTACCGATAACCTCACCGAGGATTTTGGTTAATTTGACTGGCGGAAAAGCGACAGGCAGCGTAAAATTCTCGTCATAGAGAGTCATCGTTACATATGAGTTCAGTTGTGGAGCCTTTTTTCTTTCAAAAAAGGCAAAGCTTTTGTCTGTTATGGCAGTTGTTAACTCTCTTGCCCGGTCAGCCCGGAAATTAAAGAATATTACTGAATCGCCATCTTCGATTCTCCCGACCGGCTCTGAGCCGTTATAAATAACAGTTGGTTTTATAAATTCGTCTGTTTCGTTAATTTTATAGCTCCGGGCGACCGCCTCTTCTGCTGTTAGAGCTTTTTGCCCTTGTCCCAGTACAAGTGCGCTATAAGCCCTTTCTATCCTGTCCCAGCGCTTATCTCTGTCCATTGCCCAGTACCTACCCGATAATGTAGCAACTTTCACATGCGGTTTATTTTTCATGAAAGAATCGAGCTGTTTTATAAAGTTGAGGCCTGAAGTCGGTGGGGTATCTCTTCCATCCATAAATGCGTGAACAAATATTTTTTTTACTTTTCTGGATATTGCCATATCAATGAGTGCATAGAGATGATTCAGATGACTGTGCACACCACCGTCTGACACAAGACCAAGGAGATGAAGTTTATTTTCACTGGAGAAGCTCATGGCATTAACAAGAGCGGCATTTTCAAAAATGGTGTCGTTCTTTATAGCCATATTTATCCTTGTGTAGTCCTGATAGACAATCCTGCCCGCTCCCAGATTGAGATGTCCTACCTCAGAATTACCCATCTGACCTTCGGGAAGACCAACTACCTCTCCGGAAGCGTTGAGAGTCATATGTGGATACTCTTTTAAGAGATTTCTGTAAAAGGGGATGTCTGCCTTCTCTATAGCAGAGATTGAAGGATTTTTCCCAACTCCCCAGCCATCGAGAACTATAAGAATAATCAGTCTCATTGGAGAGTTTTAAGGAAGGTTATATAATCTTGTGGTATGTCAATAAGTCCTATCCCCATACCGTTTTTTAATCTCTGGATTTGGGTTTTGATTGTTCGTTTAACTATGCCGCGTAGCTTTATTGTTTCTCCGGAAGGAAGATAAAGCTCCATGTCAAGGGGTGTACCGGGGGCAAGCCCCTTTTGGGTTCTAACAAAAATACCCTCGCTTGAAAGATTGCTCGTAATGCCTGTATAACCTGTGCCGCCTATGCTAAATTTTATCTCTAAACGTTTAATTGTTCTCAGGTGACGCCTTTTTTGCATTATACGATTTTAGCAGTATTACAGCTCATTGTCAAAAACAGGCGGTCCCTTTTATTTCAGTGTTTTTATAAACTCATCTACCGAGATAGCCGGGAGCGTGACGAGCTGAACTGTGCCTCTTGAGCCAAGCTCAACCGACAGCTTCATCACGGCTTCGTTATCAGGGGCATCAAGAAGGCTGACAAAATCGTAAGGCCCGAGTACTGCGTATTGCTCGAGAACTTTTATGCCCATTGCCTCTATCTCTTTATTTACCTCCTTAATTCTGTCGGGCCGCTGTTTTAAAGTCTTTCTCCCCTCGTCCGTAAGATTGCTTAACGCAATATAAGTAGCCATATTCCCTCCTTTCCCCTCTCGGAATCGAGTCGTTTCAACCTTTTCTAAAGGGGGATTATTTACCCACAAAAAATCGGAAGAACCTTTATTCACAGATCTGAGTGATATTACGCTTACTCAATTTATACTATCATTTAACCGGCTTGTCAAGGTAAGCCTGTGACCCAAATCCCCATGTAGAAATACGGTTACCCTTGATACTGTTCTATCTCTGTTTTCGGGTGTAAGAACAGGGAATTGAAACAAGGGCATTTTTTTATTTTAAAAAATTAAAGCTTTTGATAAAATGTGTCCATGACTTTATGGTCAATACGATATAAGCCTGTCTGTAAAATTGCCCTGTCCGTTATTGTAGCAGTTGTCATGTTTTTGTCGAATTTAGGAATGGGATCATACCGGGTTCATGCGCAGAAACCTACTGCCAAAACCTTTTTTGACCTCGGAGTACAACATAATGAAAAAGCAGAATATTCAGAGGCCCTTGATGCTTTTCAACACGCCATAAATCTCAAACCGGATTATGCCGAGGCACATTATAACCTGGGCCATGTATATTACAGCCTTCACAGGTACACAGAAGCAGCAAATGAATATAAAGAGGCTGTTAAGGTTAAATCTAATTATGTTGACGCCTATATAGCACTCGGTGTTGTAACTTCTATGCTCAGCAGGTATGATGAAGCAGTTGAAGCCCTTAAAAAGGCTGTTAGATTCGGCCCTGAGAATGCCGATGCTTATTTTCGTCTTGGTAATCTTTACACCGAGCTTGAAAGACACGAAGAAGCTGTTAAGGCATTTGAAATGGCTGTAAAGATTAAGCCCAAATTTGCTGAAGCACACTATAACCTTGGAGTTGCATACCTTGAATTAAGAAAAAAAGCATTAACATCGGCAAAGAATGAATATAACATTCTGAGAAAACTTGACAAAAGCCTTGCAGACGAACTAAATAAGATGCTGAGGGGTAAAAGGTAGCTTCAGTATACCTCTTTACTCTGACTTATCCTCAGGCCCGGTTGTTTCAATAATTTTTTTAACCCCTCTCTTCTCCTATCAGCGGATTCTTCCAGGAATTGTGAGCGTCAAAATGAAATAGCGAGGTTTAATTTATGTTATGGAAGACAAGGTTGGTTTAGTGCAATAAATTGAGGCTCAAAGGGTATAATGATTATTAAGGGGAAATTGACAGTGACTGAATAAAGGGTGTAGATTGAAATAAATCAGAAATAATTTCACATCATACCTGTCCAGAATAAAGTATTTATGGAGGCTGAAACCTTATAGACACAATGAATCGATCAGAGATACGCCGGGGCGAACAGGATTTAAAATGTCAAACCCCATTTCGATGAAAGAGGTAAATGGGTATATATGATTATTTTGGACAGTGGTGCTATCACATGAAAGATTTTCTCTTAATTGTTTTTATTAGTTATGTTGGTACGGTACTTTTTGGTTACTGGCTCAAGATTTTAAACCTGAGACATTTAAAAAAATATGGAGCCGTTATCCCGCATGAATTCGAGGGCCATATTGACGGTGATTTATTGAGGCGGACCCGTGACTACACTGTCGAGAACAGCATGTTCTCGTTTTTTGAATCTATTGTTGACAATATTCTCCTTCTTGTGTTTTTATTCGGGGGATTGTTGAATCTGTATAATTCATGGATACTGTCACTAAACTGGCATTTTATCTTTTCCGGTCTTGTCTTCTTTTTATTTTTGGTCTATGCTGAAGGTGTTGTTTCTATTCCCTTCAGTCTGTACAGCATGTTTAAAATAGAGAATAAGTACGGTTTTAACACCGTAACACCTAAGTTATGGATCAAAGATTTTCTTAAATCTGTCCTGATATCTACAATACTCATGGGCATATTGATTATAGTCGGATTATGGCTGGTCAGCTCAAGCCCTGATTACTGGTGGCTCTGGGTCTGGGGCTTTTTCCTCGTGTTCGGTATATTCATCATGTATATATCGCCCTATGTTATTGAGCCTCTTTTTAATAAATTTCCTCCCATAGAAGACAGGGCGCTGGAAGATGAGATAAAAAATTTGGTGCAAAAGGTTGGTATAAAGGTGAGCCGGATATTTAAGATGGATGCCTCAAAAAGGAGCAGGCACACAAATGCCTATTTTACCGGCATCGGCAGGGTTAAAAGAATCGTACTCTATGATACTCTCCTGGAGAAGCTGGGAAGAGATGAAATTATCGCCGTTCTTGCCCATGAACTCGGACACTGGAAGAAGAAACATGTCCTGAAACGTATTATCGTTTCGGAGGCAGTGGCTTTGGCAGGACTCTGCATCTCTTTTAAAATACTTCAAACAGATTTTTTATCAGAGATGTTTTATCTTGAGTCAGGATCGTTTTTCGCAAAGGTGGTCATCCTTGGATTCCTTGGCAGCATCGTTGCCTTCCCAATAAGCCCTCTGTCCAGTTATTTCTCCAGACGGCATGAGAGACAGGCGGACCGGTTTGCCTGTGAGCTTACCGGCGATTCCGATGGCGTTGCACATTCTCTCATAAAACTTTCAAAGGACAACCTCTCAAACCTTTATCCACATCCCCTGTATGCCGGATTCTACTATTCGCATCCTCCTGTTCTGCAGAGAATAAGGGAAATAAAAAAAAGGGGCTGGAATTCCATAAAATTAAAAAAGGAGAAACAAGAGCAATGGAAAACGACAAAATTAAATTCTTGAGAAGTCTGCAACTTTTTTCTGCACTTACAGAAGAGGATCTGGAATACATCAGAGGTAAACTCATCGTTAAAAAATTCAAAAAGAACGAGGTAATCCTCTACGAGGAAGATACGAATGAATATATGTACCTCATTATATCCGGGAAAGTGAAGGTGACGAGGAGTACCGAGGAGGGAAAAGAGATAATTCTTGCTGTGCATCAAACGGGCGACTTTTTTGGAGAAATGTCTTTAATTGACGGGAAGACGGTTCCAGCCACTGTAGTATCAATGGAAAATTCTCAAATTATGATTATCTCAAAAAATAATTTTTTTTCGATGCTGTTCAAAAATAAAAAGATGCTTGAGATGTTACTTCAGATATTGTGTTTCCGGCTCCGTGAGTCATGGGATAAAATAAATGTGTTGAATTTTAATCATGCCTCGCAAAGGATAAAAATGCAGTTTTTCCTTCTTGCCGACAGGTACGGCAAAAAAATGAAAGAAGGGACTACTTTAGACATAAAGCTCACTCATCAGGATATCGCGAACATGACAGGTATTTCCCGCGAAACGGTTACGAGGGTCATTGATAAATTTCAGAAAGATGGATACGTTTCGGTCCTTAAGGGTAAATATATACACCTGAAACATAATTTTTTTGCAGAATAGCCTGTCTTGGTTATGTAAATTGCAGGATTCCCTCAAAACAACAGATTTTTGATAATATACTTAAATATAGCCGACATAATGCATTTTTATATATATCTGCTCTTTCAGAATTTTATATAATGGAATGCCTTCTGAAAAACGTATGATTACGTTTCCCTCATCAATTCTCAATGTCTCCCCTTCGAGGTCAAATGATTCGCCGTCATAAAAAGTTATTTTCACCTGTACTTTCATACCGGTCTGTAATTTAATCGTTTTATTGTAAAGAAATCTGACTCCACGCTCAGAAACCTCTATTACATCGCACTCCACCCCCAGAATTGTTATTTTTGGCCTGCAGTCACGAGGATATCTTATCCTGTAATATTGTCTTGTGTTCTTTCCGCGATATGGTTTATTCTGCATGGTCTACATCAAGCTCTGCCCCCCTCACCCCATCCCTCTCCCCTTGGGGGAGAGGGGAAGGGTGAGGGGATTCTTTTATTGACTTAAATAGATTTAAAACTTATTTTATCGCCTTCTTTAACCTGGTATTTCTCACAAAAACCGGCAATTACCTCCACTACATATACTGCATCTTTATAAGATGGCAAAGCCTGTGTTGAAAGCGGTTTAGTATATTTTTGTATTGATACAATTTCATAGTTTTCATTTATAAAGATTATATCCAGAGAGATATAGGTGTTTTTCATCCACATATATAGGGGCCCTGCTTTTTCGAAAATGAATAACATTCCCTGGTTGTCCTGCATTGAACGTCTATACATTAACCCCCGCATTCTTTTACTGTAATTGTCGGCAATTTCAATATCGATTTTTTTTATTATTTCCTGATTTACACTGTTTCTAAATACTAACTCACCTTCTTTTTGAAATGACGGTTCATAAAGTTTGGCTGAACTATTCTTATATTCTGTCTCTTTATCCTCAGTAGAAAGGCTGTATAAGATAATTCCGCCAATAATTAAGAGTAATATTGTGAATATTATTTTCTTGTTTATTCCAGGTTTGTCAACTGCTTTTTTTGATTTTTTATGGTGTGTTTTTCTCTTTTTTTTGGTTTTCTTACTCACTTTTCTGATTTGATTTTTTCTTGCAGATTTGCTTTCGATCAGGTTTTATATCTGAAATTTTACAGATATACCTGCTATCAATTATTTGTTGAAATATATACCTTTTAGCAGAATCTGTAAATTATCGTGTACAGGAAGAAGGGGCGGCTCTATGATAATTTGTCTCATTGGGAACTGAATTAAAATATACCGATAAACTAGCGGCATTTATATCCCTCATGTACCTCCATAGCCGATAGTTACTTTAGATCCTTCAACAATAACCGGCACCTTTCGAACACCACCGGAGTATTTCAGCATCTCCTCTAATTTTGTGGTGTCTGACTTTACGTCAAAGTATTCTGCGGCATCCCCGTAAGCTGACCTAGCCTTTTCAGTATAAGGTCAGCCGGTCTTACCAAAAATTAATATCTTTCCGGTCATGAAAGCACTTTCCGGTCGTTTTATTCACGATTAACAATAACCACTTGAAATATCCAGCTTTTAAAACCTGGTCTCGGCCATCCAGCTTCCATGGGCACTGCAATAATCAATGGCCGTAAAGATTCCTGAAGTTACATTACTAAAACGAATCGTGGTAACAGGTTCCATTCTATCGCACATAAAGCTGGCTCTCGCAAGACATCTTTTGTTGAGATGCAGATCATGAAAATATAAATCAATAAATGCAATATAGTCGTCAGCGTTCATCGCATGTTGAATCTCACCGATCTTAACATGCACGTCAATATGTCCGTTGCCGGAAATCGAGCTGCACTCTTTTGAAACGGTTATTACGGGCACATGTCTCTTTTCAAATTCACTGAGATTTTTACAATCATCAGGGATATTAATTGATTGGTAATCATGCTCAAAATGTTCAATTGGCGCGTTGCAAAAGGGACAATTCGTCGGTGCCTCGTCAAATGCAATGTGAAAACAGACGCTACAGACAAAGGTCTTCATTTTTCTTTTCACT
>CAYFYW010000563.1:0-2005 GCA_964347425.1 uncultured Nitrospirales bacterium | reverse complement strand
CTGTGCAAGGTAAAATTTATGTTAATATGGGTTAGATTTTTACAAAATGGATTGTTTATCACGGAAATGGAGGCGCTTACTTTACTGTGATGCGTGATTCGAAATTTTCTGTGATTTGTGCTGTGATTTTGCTTGTAAAAATCATCAATAATAATGCATAATTTATGGTTATGCAATTATAAAAAATCTATGTAGCTATAGGAGAAAAAGTCCATGAAAGATTCCGGTTATAAAAAAAGCGCTGAAAACGGGTTTAGTCGGATCGGCATACTTCTGATATTACCGTTTATCATTCTTGTTATTGCTTATGCTGTCTACAAAATATTTTTCATACCTGACCCTGTGGTAAAAGGGATGGAAAATCTCAACTATTTGTCTCTTAATAAAACTGTCGTGCTTAAGGGTGAGAATTTAAGGTCCATAGATATATCAATAGATCAAAATGAGAAGAAAATCAGCCTGCTTAAAGATACCGCTGATGTCAGGGAAAAGACATTTACACTTCAGTTGAGCCCAGGGGATCTTGAGTTAGAAGATGGGCCGGCAGTCGTGGTCATAAAGGCGAAAGCGGGTTTTTTCAAGGAAGTTAAATATAAGATAGATTCAATCATTGATACAGTGCCTCCAACCCTTGAGGTTTTAAAGTCTCCGTCTTCTGTAAATCAGGGTAGCGCAGGTGTTGCCCTGCTCAGGGCCAGGGACGCCGACTCGGTTTTTATTAAGATTAATGATCATATGTTCAGGGCTGTTTCGGCGCCGGAATTACAAACTGAACCGAAAGGGAGAAAAAGACAGGACGCAGAAATATACCGTGTATTCTTTCCAGCCCCATTTGATGTTAAAGAGGGGGACATTTTTTATGTGGTGGCAAAAGATATTGCCGGCAACCAGAATATAAAGGCCCTTCCGGCAAGACTTAATGCAAAAAAGCATAAAACATCTTCTATCACCCTTGATGACTCTTTCATAAATTATGTAGTTGCTCCATTATTGAATAAAACTGCCATATCCAACCCTGAAGAAGATTTCAAGAAAGTCAATGAAGAGTTGAGAGAGGATGTCAGGAAAACAATTTTTGACATTGCTCATGAAACAGAACCGAGAATTCTATGGAAAGGACGTTTTTTGCAATTGAAAAACAGCAAGGTAATGGCAGTCTATGGAGACAAGAGAACTTATCTTTACAATGGAAAAGCTATAAGCGAAAGCGTTCATCTTGGATTTGATCTGGCTTCCTTTTCAAATTCACCTGTCGAGGCCGCCAATAGAGGGATCGTGAGGTTTGCCGGTGACCTCGGCATATATGGAAATGCGGTGGTAATAGATCACGGTCTCGGTCTTATGAGCCTTTACGGGCATCTGTCAATGATAATGGTCAAGGAAGGACAGGAAGTCAAAAAGGGTGAGATAATTGCCAAAACAGGCTCCACGGGTCTGGCGGGCGGTGACCATCTGCATTTTGCGATGTTAATACACGGTTACGAGGTGTCCCCGTTATACTGGTGGGACCCGCGCTGGATTGAGGTAAACGTGCTTAATTATTTAAAATATTAATTTAACAATTAATTGAATTAATAGACAAAATATTAAACAAGAGATAGAATCATTAATAAATAAAATACAAGGAAAAGAAAAATCATGGACAGACAAGTAACAAAGTATGAAGTGCCTTCATACGATATAGTTGAAGAGAAAATCAGACAAATCGATGGATCGATAATAGTGCTCCGAATCTTCTATATTTTTATGCAGATTGTTACAAGTTCCATCTCATAAAGAATGACAAGTTATGCACAGTTGAGATACCAAGAAGATTGCTCGAAGGATTAAAGGCAAGAAATGCAATGTTTGAGGACGAGTTAAATAGAATATTGGACTCCTCACTTCAACATTCAGATTGCTGGAATAAGGTTTGATGCAATGGTTTATTGATTATGGACATGTAATTTCAAAACGGCATAAAAAGTCTGTTTGCTAACAGGGGCTCTATTTAAAAGGTTCATAC
>CAYFYW010000562.1:0-2326 GCA_964347425.1 uncultured Nitrospirales bacterium | reverse complement strand
TCATGATTAGGGTCAGGGCCACCGCCGCAAGGACGAAAACCTTTAAAGCCTCGCGAAATACATATCTTTGCAGTGTAAAAACCATTTTTTAGTATTTAGTCGTCAGTATTTAGCTTTTTGATTAAGCCCATCGTCATTTTGCTGACTTCCTCGATGTTATTTAACAAAGTATCCGCTTCGGCGTCATCAATATACTTTAGACGAGAAGCAATAATAACCTGCGTGGTGAGCTCTGCACAACTTCCGAGTGATACATACAAGAATTTCTTGTATTCCTTCCTGTGAAACCGGGCAAACCCTTCCGAAATATTAGAAGGTATTGATACCGCAGATTGCCTTAATTGGCTCGTCAATCCGTATTTCTCTTCCTTTGGAAAAGTTCCTGTTGTAGCATATATGTTTTCAACCAGCTGGATACCTTTTCTCCATATCTCCAAGTCTTTGAAGCTCTTAATTTTAGAAATCGGCTTTTTAGTCATCACATGCTACAAGTAATTCTCTAAATACCATTCCCTAAATACTATTCCCTAAACATTGCTTTGCAACAAAATTTTCCAACCGTTATTTAATCAAGCTTTTTAGATTTACCAGAAAGATTTAGTGCAGTTTTTGCAAACTGTTATTTGGTCCTGTTGAGCCGTTCTGTGGAGTAACCTCATTTCTTTATAGGATTTATTATTCCAGATTTCAAAGATTGATGCTTTGTTTACATCTCCTAAGACAACTTTACCTTCATAGTCTATGCAACATAAAGCGGCCTTGCCGTTGGACAACACGGTGAATGTTCGCCATACTCTTGAACATGGTTTTCTTATTGTCGACTTGGCGGCGTGATTAGTTTCAAAGTCGGCCCAATTATGGATCTTGCCAAAACAAAATTCATCCACACAATTCTCCAAGGACTGCATAGTTTCGCCTTTGTCCGATGTGCTGTGACAAGCAACCTTTACTTTCAATGGGAATTTCCTGAGGTCCCTGATCTTAACTAATTCTTTAATATTAGCCGCCACCGTATCAAATCTGAGCCGAAGCCGTATCCGTTCAAACTCTTCCTCTGTGGCCCCGTCAAAGCTTATTTTGATTTCATCAAGTCCTGCATCCATAAGGTCGTTGGCTTTGTCTGCCGTAAGAAGGGACCCATTTGTAAATATTGTCACTTTTTTCAGGCCTTTTTTCTTGGCATACCGCACCCGTCGGGCTATATGCCTATCCAGTAATGGCTCTCCAAAATTGTGTAAATGGACGTCGTGGCAATTATATTCAGCGCACTCATCTATTATTCTGTTGTAAAGGGCATCATCCATGTAACCGACCGGCCGTTGCATTCTTCGATGCGGACAGATCACACATTTTGCGTTACAGGCATTAGTCGTTTCGACCCGTACGGTATTGGGAAATTGATTTAACGCGAGGTTAAATGCGTTTCCTATAACCGAGCAGGACACTTTTGACAGGCTTGTCCTGTTCCGTTTTGTTTCATTAGTCACGATTTGTCCTTTTTCAGGTTTATCGAGTAATGTCGATTTACCGGGGAAGTAGCGAAGGTACTTGGATTTTCTTTCTTGTTTTTTCTATTTGTTCAAATCAAATCCGTCGGATAGTGCATCTGTTTCCATGACTGTTACAACATTACATTCCATAATTCCTAACAAATATCAGCCGTTACACAGAAAAAGTCAATAAATTTTTGCAAACTCGTTTGGAGGGGTTCCCGGATCTGGAGTCTTGGGTCTTGAACCTTCTGTCCTCAGTCCTCTGTCCCCCGGATGATTTCTTATGGTATGTCCAGTGGGTCGATATCCCTGATTCTATCGGCGTAAATATCGTACAGATACTTTCTCAGCAGCTCTTTGCTGTATTTCTCCAACAGGGCGTCTCTTTTCTCGGCCACCATCTTTCCTTTAACACGATTTTCCATATTGCTTGAATATTCTTTTACCTCCCCGGGATTCTTTTCAAATATTTTAACGATACGCCACTTGAACCCGTCACGATAAAAGCCCTTTATCGGCCCTACTATTTGGTTCGGGTCAGCTTTCCACAAATCCTCCCAGAACATCCCTTCGCTGCCCGGAGCAGTACGAAAGGCTCTGCCTTTCTTTTCCAATGAATATTTTTCTCTGACCGACTCGAAATCCCCGCCGCTGTCCAATTCAGCTTTTACCTTCCGGGCTGTTTTGAGGTCCTGGCACCAGATCTGGTCAATCTTAAGTGTCCTGCGTGTCCTAAATACCTCTTTGTTCTTATCGTAATAGGCCGCTATCTGCTCGGCTGTCGGGTCCTTGACCTCCTCGTATTTTGTGAGCTTGGCTTGACTAAGCAGCCT
>CAYFYW010000561.1:0-4377 GCA_964347425.1 uncultured Nitrospirales bacterium | reverse complement strand
TACTCGGCCCAAATATTCTTGACATTCGTTTGGCAGTCCTAGATAAGGTATCATTTCGTAAGTCTGCACTAGAACGCTATAGACATACAGCAGATTTACCACCTGTACACGAGGTAGATGAACACTATTTTAAGCGAGCCACGTATTTTCGACCTCGCAGACTTACTTTGATGAGTGCTTTGTTATCCAACATTGATCAAACACATGGATTTATGGTAGTTGATGGCGGTCTATTTATGAGTGGGACAGATTTTAATTTTACTCTGCCTCTTACTCTCGGTATGCACAGGGCAGCTAAACAGAAGAAATTTTCATTGGCATATGGTGTAGATGCTGACGAATCACCCTGGCCATTAGATCATATATACTCAAGAATCATTAATGATCACACGTCTACAATTATTACTCGAACTCCATACAACGGCGTTTTGAAACGATTAGGTCTCAATGTCAGGACGGGTACAGATACAGCCTGGACATTCACTCCCCTGCCGCCTTTTTTCGGCAAAACTGCGTTGAGTAAGAATGGCTGGGATCAAAAGAAGAAAATTCTTGCCATCTGTCCTAACCATCGTTACACGATACAAAAAAATGGTATCCGTACAAAAAAAAATATTACAATTTATGATAAAAATATAGTAAAGTCATTCGCAAATGCAATTAAGGCCTTCAATCAGTACAATCCCGTCTTTCCAATTGTTATCTCGATGTCCAGGCAGGATATTCTTTTCTCAAGAATACTTGCTGACAGTCTTGGGGGGGTTCCTCACTTTGCCAGTGGGGATTATGATATGTTTCAACTTATTAGCATCCTACGCTGTGCAGATTTTATAATTTCATCACGATATCATGCAATCGTTTTATCCATGCCTGCTGGTATACCCTCAGGTTGGATCGGTCCCACTGAAGATCCACGTCTCAAAGAGATTTTTGAAGACCATGGGCACTCTGAGTTAGTTGCTTATACGAGAAATTCTCAATTCGAACAGGAGCTTCTTTCATTGCTGCAAAAACTTCGATTTGAATCTGAGCAAATTAGCACTGATATACAAAAAAGTGTGGTTAAACACTTTCATAGGATGTCTGATATGGGTAAAGAGCTTAAAGAAGTTGTATTAGATTGTTATCCTGAATTTGAAATTTTAGATGACAAAAAGTCCTGGTATGATTTTCTGCCTCCTCTGGATTCCAATTTAATGAATTTACTGGAACAACACTCTTAGAAAAGCCTTAACGAAAATGAAAAAAATTCATAATGAACCGCCCGGAAGCAGAGCTTCTATAAATTCTTTTGATTAGAGTGACAAAACCATGAGCGTATCTGCCCTTGTCATGTTGGCTATTCCGATCATGTTATTCCTGATATATGCGTATATGAAATGGATCTTTCGGGAAAAAGATAAAGCTCAGACAAAAGAACCGTTTGTCCTGATAGGAATCGATGGGGGATGCTGGGAAATAATAGAGCCTCTGATTGACCAGGGGAAACTACCCAATCTGAAAAACTTGATCCGCGAGGGTGCGTACGGAGATCTGATCGCCGAGAGTCCCTTTTCACCTCCATCCTGGGCAACTATTGCTACTGGCCTGAGATCAAGAAAACACGGATTCTATCATTTCACTGTTCACTTGCGGGGAAAGCACGAAAGGATTTTTATGAATTACAGAATGATGAAGAGCCCCTTCATATGGGAATTAGTTGAATCCGAAGGGAAGAAGGTCGGGATACTGAAATGGCTCTTACTCCCACGATATCCCAAGAACCTCATAAGCCGCAGGGAACGAAATCTTATTGCGCTCTCAATGGGTGCCCGTTTTCTGTTTAACATATTGCGTGTAAAAACAGCCAGACACTTCTATTCATCATATGAAAAATTCCGCTTTTTGAGGGAAAATGTGAATATTGAGTGGCAGTTTGCCCTTTCAAAGTATATTCTGGACAAGAAACAACCGCATTTTTTTGCAACTCGCATATCCAGCACTGATGAATTTCAGCATTGTTTCTGGAAGTATCATTTCCCGAACGACTACAAAACAGATCCTCGATCTCTGAAAAAATACGGCTCTGCAATAGGCGACCTTTACCAAAAAATAGACAGATTCATGGGCGAACTAATGGAAAAAAAAGATCGAAACATAATTATCGTTTCCGACCATGGCTTTCGAGGGTTTTCAACTGATAAGCCTCAGCCGCTTGCGATGTTTTTCAGTCTAAATTATAATAAATTGCTTAGCAGGCTGGGATTCCTTCATTTCAAGGGTGGAAGGGACATAGTTGACTGGAAACGGACTAAAGCATACTGGTGTGGAGATCCCCGCAGCTTTCATGAGCTGGCGATAAACCTGAAAGGAAGAGAACCCCACGGCATGGTTTCCTCAAATGATTATGAAAGGATAAAAAATGAACTGAAAAAAGCACTAGAAGCAATACGGTTTGAAGATTGCAATGAGCACCTGTTTTTAAAAATCAAGATGCATGATGGAAAGCCATATAACGAATATATGACGTTTAATGTATTGGGAGAAGAATCTCGGGTATGGAATAATGACTCTTTTGATATCCTCATCGAGCAAATACACGAGTGTCGATTTCAAGATCCTTCTATCCAGAAAAGGAAAGTAATTGTTGGTTCACGACCTTACAGATTGGGGGAATTTCTTACTCCAAGCGTGTGGTCGGCAGGCCACAGTCTAAAAGGAATATTTATTGCTAAAGGGCAAAATATTGAACCAGTCCGTCTCAATCCCATTTCTACAATGGATATTGCGCCTAATCTCCTTTTCTGGATGAACTTACCTATTCCTGAGTCAATGGACGGTAAAGTTCATAAAAAACTATTCACTGAAGAATTCGTTGTGCAAAACCCAATTGAATTCTCCAAAGCAAAGAAAACTGCGAAATACGATGAAACAGCGCTTAGTGAAAAAGAGGAGAGGAAGATAAAGGAAGATTTGGAGAACCTTGGATATCTATAAGTATCAGAAGACAGAGACATAAGGAGCAATTTTGATGCACATGATACAGTATCTCATAATAGGCATTCAAAGAAGTGGAACAACGGCGATTCATAAAGCCCTTATGAAACACCCTCATGTTTCTGTTTTGACAGATGAATTGAGATTTAGCCCTCTTTTTGATCTTGGCGTAAGGGCCTTCACGTTTGGAAATGAGACAGATGAGGAACGTGCAGCTTCAAAGCAGAAGATTTTTCAGGCAATTACGACACTGGTGGAAAAATCCAATGTCACCCATTGCGGAGCTAAAACTTGTTGTACGATTCTGCCCTCTGTTGCCAGGGGAATTATCCAGATTCTTCGCAATGATTTTCCTGAAATGAAGATCATACTCGTGGAAAGGAAAGACATTGTGGCCCAATACGGATCTTCTGTCCGTGCAAGGAAAAGCGGAATATATCATTCCTGGGACAAAGGGGCAGATTCCGCGCAGCCAGGAGAGTTATACTTGAATCCTCTTCGATTCATTTTTTATGCCCTGGACTGCCTGGAAATAAATAGAAAGCTCTCATATCTTGTTGAAACCCATGATTCTTACAAGGTCGTCTATGAGCAATTCTGTGATGACCCTGCTGAAGAGTTAAGAAAAATATGCAAATTCCTTGGCCTGTCGGACACGCAGATAGCGGAAAACTCTAAGAAGCTAATGCCGTCTCCGGATAAATATGTTTCCAACTACGGGACATTAAAGAAAATCGAAACATGGATCTGCCAAAAGGACTTCACGGGAACGACCCCAAAATCCCTGCAGCTACTTTCCCATATGAATCATTGGTTAAAGTCATTGAAGTTAGCGCTCCAGCTCATCTATTTAATTTTAAGAACAAAACCTTACGGAGTAAAAACTCTTATGTAACGCTGTGTGAGGCCGGCGCCGTAATGGACGGACAACATCAGCAGGAATCTGCTGAGATACTCTTTTTCAATCTTTTTATTCTGTTTGGCCTTTAATCCATACTACAGTCATACAAATGCTGCCTACTTTTATTGGCATAGGAGCCCAAAGAAGCGGGACCACATGGATATACGAAATGTTAAAAAAACATCCACAAGTCTATATGTCGCCAGAAAAGGAGATAAATTTTTTTAACAATAATTATGATAAGGGAGTTGAGTGGTACAAAATTTTTTTTGAGAAATGTCGTGAGGAGAAAATTGTCGGAGAATTTTCACCTTCCTATTTCACCAATATGATGGCGCCTCAGCGAATTAAGGAAATTCTTCCTCATGCCAAACTTATACTATCTCTTCGGAATCCTGTGGATCATATTTTTTCGAGATATTACAGCCTTTTTGTGACCAGGCAAATGTATAATAAATCCTTCGAGGAGGCATTGAAGGAAAAACCATTCCTTATAGAAC
>CAYFYW010000560.1:0-10543 GCA_964347425.1 uncultured Nitrospirales bacterium | reverse complement strand
TAGCCTTGGGAGAAAATTTAAACGAACCCATAAATGAACCTAATGTACCTCCAGCTAAAACTGCCACTATGAGTGGAATATAATCTGTTAAATCGATTGAATTGTATTGAAAACGGGATAACAGCCCGGAAAATGAATTGAGCCAAATAAATATAGCACCACAAGCAGCAGCTTCTTTTTCAGAACCTAACCCCAAAATTATTATTAAAGGAACAAGGTAAATACCGCCGCCGATACCTACGATACCGGCAACCAAACCGAGTATTGAACCAGCGATTAAGGAAATAATTATTTTCCCACTTTGATTAATGTTCAGTTTAATAGTTGTATTTTGCCAAATATATATTCGTATTGCTACGAAAACTAAAGATATTAAAAGCACCCAATAGAATATTTCTTTTTGTAATTTCAGCGAACCTCCTAAATAAGCCATAGGGATTGAGGATATTAAAAAGGGTAAGATAAGTCTTATTCTAGCATGCCTGTTTCGGATGAAGTTGAAACTTCCTACGGAAGTGACAAACAGATTGAGCGATAACGAGATCATAGGTATTGCCAATGTACTTACACCAAAAATAGCCATTAATGCAGTATAAGATGAACCACCACCAAGCCCTACTGAAGAGTAAACAAATGCTATAAGACAAAACAAAACCGCTAAAAAGTATGGTGATGTAATTATTTCCAAAATGAACACGTCCCTCTATAATAATTTCATTTCACATTTCAAGTTAATTGATCAACTGCCTAATCTATTGTCATGTTCCATACGCCTAACAAGTTGGTATAAAGCTTTCTGGTCTCTGCAGCCCGGACTTCTAACCCTCCTCATTTCATGAAGAAGTTGCAGGGAAAACTTCAGACACATGCGCAACAAAAGCAGGCTTCCAATGCGGTATTTCTCTGTTATGATCTGATCTGATTGGATTGAGTAGTTAGTAGTTTACACATATGAAAAATATAGTCTTAATCAGTGTAATCTAAATTTTATCTGAGTAATCAGGTTTCTGCATTTTTTGCAAAAACTACTTGAAACTCTGCTCCGATGAAGGGAACTGACCCTTTTCCACTTCTTTTCTGTATCTCTTAATTGCTGTTAACGCTTCTTCTTTTAAGTTTGCATATTTTTTCACGAACTTAGGTGCAAATCTTTCAAATAAGCCAAGAACATCATGTAGTACAAGCACCTGTCCATCACAGTGCGGTCCTGCTCCGATTCCAATTGTAGGAATTGAAAGTTCTTTGGTGATTTTCTTTGCAAGGTTCATCGGTATTGCCTCGAGCAAAAGGGAAAATGCCCCCGCGTCTTCAACAATATGCGCCTCTTCTATTAATTTCCTGGCAGACTCTTCGGTCTTGCCCTGAACCTTATATCCGCCCATCCTGTGGATTGACTGCGGGGTAAGACCGATGTGTGCCATTACCGGTATATCTGATTTTGTCATCGCCCTGATGTGTTCAGCAACCTCGGAACCCCCTTCCATCTTAATTGCGGAAGCGCCACCTTCTTTTAAAAATCTTCCGGCATTTTGAACTGCCTCCTGAACGCCGACCTGGTAGGACATAAAAGGCATGTCTCCTATTACCATTGCATTTCTAATTGCCCGCGTAACCATCTTTGTATGATAAATCATCTCGTCCATTGTCACCGGCAACGTATTCTCAAGGCCCTGAACGACCATACCGACTGAATCGCCGACAATAATCCCATCCATTCCCGCTTCATCTGCAATCTGTGCAAAAGGGTAATCATAAGCAGTAAGCATGATGACTTTTTTACCCTCTTTTTTTCTTTTCAAAAAATCCTGGATGGTAAACATTGGAATATCTTTAAAGGCTTCTTCGATTCAAAATATGAAAATATTCAAACTGTTCAAATCGTTTAAACCGTTGAATATGTCACAGTTTAAACAGTTAGTCCCGAAACGTCAGGACGAGCAGCTTGAACCTGCTAATCATTACTTGAATCCTTTAATAATTATTTAACCGACTATTTCGACCAGTTCCACATCATAAATCAGGTCTTTACCTGCCAGTGGATGGTTGGCGTCCATTTTGCAACCGTTCTCGGTGATGCCCACTACAGTTACCATGAACGTTGTACCATCGACTGCATGCATCTGTATGACCTGACCGACATGAGGATCAAAACCTTCCGGCATCCTGTCCCTGCCAAACTCAAAAACCTTTCTCTCTTCACGAGGGCCATAAGCCTCATTTACAGGAACGTTAATTGTCTTTGACTCACCGGACTTCATCCCGATGAGCCCTTTTTCAAGTCCGGGTAAGGCTTTTCCCTCCCCTATGGTGAATTCCGGTGGGCTGGCGCTTGCTGATGATTCAACTATTTCTCCATTATCGGTTTTAACCGTAAAATGGATCTTGACCTTATCACCTTTTTTGACATGCATATTTAACCTCCATATGTCCCGTTAAGAAGTCCTCACCTGAATTTTCTAACGGGGATATTTTTTTATGAGGTGTGAATAAATGTTGTTAGCGACTTTCATTATACCATATTAATGTATGACAGGATAAAAAGTCACCGGGACATGTCTTTCGCGATTGCGTTGTTAAAATATCTGTACACTTTCACAAAAATTTTGAAAAATCCAACCGCGGAAATTACAAAAATAACAACAGCTGTTGATACAGTGATTAAATCCATGTTTTTGAATCCAAAAAAATCATTATTTATTATATGAAGTGAGCTGGATATTAACATTACGACAATAAGTGTGAAGAGAAAATAAACGACCGCGAGTATAAAAATGATACCAAAAAGACCGATACGCCTGAATCTTTTTTTCGTGCCCGGGGTCGCCATTAATTGATGATCTTAAAAGAATTTATTTTCACTCCGTAAGAGACCATAGGTCTAGCGGGGTTCATCCCCGCGGGGTCTTCTAATCCGCCTGCGCGGAGTACCACGGCCCTACCTGCCGGAAGGCAGGCTTGCCCGTGGGGTAAAAACGGCTATTCAGCCGGAATATTCGGACGGGGATACAGCCCTGCCGCCTTCACGATGCCCTCGATCGCCGTCTCCCACTCAATGGCCTGAATGTGAACGCCCCTGACACCAGGGGTCTCCAGAACCTGATGGATGAGCTCAACCGTGATTTTAATGCCCTCTGCCTCCTGCAGTTCCTTTGCCTTTTTCTTGTCGCCGCCGGCAGCCTCTTTTGCCCTGTTCATCCTTTCGATAAGCGGATTCGGCACTGTCACACCCGCAACCGAGGCATCCATGTACTTCAACATCATGGCGCTCTTGGGGACTATAATCCCTCCAAGCAGAGCGGTACGCTCGTGAAGCCCCATGTTGCAAATCTTCCCCATCTGTGACCTGAAGAGTTCTATATCATAGATGCCCTGTGTTTGTATGAAATCAGCCCCTGCATTCACTTTCTTAAGGAGATTCATTGGCCTGAAATCTATCGGGTCTCCCATGGGTGTCCACGACGCCCCGACAAAGAACCTGGGCGCAACATCGAGTTTGTCTCCCCCCTCCTGCAGTCCCTCATCTCTCATCTTCTTAAGTATTCCTACAAGCTGGCATGTATCCACGTCATAGACATTCTTTGCGCCCGGATGTCCCTTGAGCCTGCCCGCACCACTGAATATCTGGTGATCTCCGGCAAGACAGAGGCAGTTTTTAATTCCGAGAGCCGCTGCACCAAGAAGGTCCGCCTGCATCCCGATACGGTTTCTGTCGCGGCACGTCATCTGCATGACCGGTTCAAGCCCCTCCCTGAGTGCAAGCACTGCTGCAGCAATGCTTGAGATGCGAACCACAGCCGTCTGGCAGTCCGTGATATTAGCCGCATCACAGTTCCCCTTCAGAATCCGAGCTTTTTCTATTACTTCATGCGGGTCTGCGCTCATTGGAGGGCCAAGTTCCGCCGTAACCGCCGGTTGACCGCTCAGTATAACTCTCTCAAGATTACTTCCGCATTTCATATCTCTGTCTCCTCCGCTTCAGGCTTTATTGTCTTCCTGCTGCTCTAATTCCCGCAGGTGTTCTATAACTATTCTCCGCGGCCCCCCATGCGTACCGGGTGACCAGTCCCTTGGTGGCTGAATCTCTGCGAGCTTTTCAAGGGTGCCAAGCTTTTTCATCCGCTCCACAATGAGGTACCACGCACAGTCCACGTCGTCACTAACCTCGCACTTACCGTTTTTCGTCCCTCCGCAGGGCCCGTTCATCAATGACTTGGAGCAGCGCACAATCGGGCAGATTCCACCCGTCAGATGAAGAATGCAACTGCCGCATCCCCCGCAGAGCTCTGTAAATACGCCTGACTCCGGTACGGCACCGTAAAATGATGTATTGATGCCGGGATAGACCGGTTTGTCTATTCTTTCAGACAGGAAATTTACTCCTACTCCGCAGGCTGTGGAAAGAATGAGATCATACTTCTTAACATCATTCATAACAGAGTCAAAATACTCCGGTTCACAATGCCTTATTACAGACATGTAATCTGCCTCTATTTGCTTACCTTCCTTTAAGGCGCGCATGCGGATTAGCGCCGCAATATTTTCTGCCTCCTTGTCACCTCCGGCATGGCAGATGGCAACACATGTGTTGCAGCCGAAAACAAGGACCTTTTTAAAATCCTTAACCATATTCCAGATTTCGTCAATTGGCTTCTGTGAACCAACTATCATAGTAAATTCTCCTTTGGCATGTACAATATCTCAAGTATTTTAAGTTAATCTTTATGAATTAGCACCCCCTGAATCCGATCTGTTTTATCCTGCCTGCGAATTCAGTACAAAGATCAGTATAGCTGCCGTAGGCCGTTGTCAGCAGTTCAATTCTGTCTGCTTCGATTCCAAGCATTCCGATAAGCTGCTTTGTCCTTTCAATCCTGGCAACTACACGCTTTGCAATCCCTTTATATTTACATGAACCATCAGCACACTGCACAACAGCAATGCCGTCGGCACCGCATTCAAATGCCTTGAGAAGGTCAGTTATATTTATACGGCTTGTGCAATGCACCGGTATCTTACGTACGTATGAAGGCACATTAAATCCCGACACACCGACATGGTGAGTGCAAAGAAAGGCAGCAATAACCGGCTCCTGCCTCTTCATATCGACTTTGCCGATAATCGAAGGCATCGTGTCCCTGATCTCCCTGACGTCATAACCAATCATGCTGATCGCCTGTCCGGGACAATCAGGTGCGCACAGCCCGCAGGCCTGGCAGTATTCGGGCCTGATCTCCGACCACGCCTTAACCACAGGAGCTCCATAGGGGCACACTCTCTGACAGGTCAGACATGCCATACATTTATCTTTATCCACAACAGCTCCACTGCCGCATCCGCGGCATCGTCCTGCCTCTTTCAGTGCCTCAAGCTCATCGTAGCCGAATTCAAACTGTGCAAAAGAACTGCAACGGGTTTCAGGCTCAACGTGCCGGATTCTTATCCGTGGTTCGCGGGTAATCTTGCTGGCAACTTCTTCCGGCAACTGAGATATTTTCTCTTTCTCATATAAGGGCAGGGCACCTTCTATTTTTGCTCCATGAAGATATAAATGTATTGCAATTGCTGCCCTGTGTCCGCTTGCAACAGCCTGGATTGCAGATCCCGGCCCGGTCACAGCCTCACCTGACACAAACACACCCTGAACACTGCTCATGTGCGTCTCAGAATCCCAGACAATACGTCCGCGTTCGTCAATTTTAATCTGACTGTCCTTAAGGAAGGACAAATTCGTCATCTGACCGATTGTGATGATAATTGTATCCGCCTCGATGAATGATTCCTGATTATTATCAAAGACAGGGTTAAACCTTCCATCAGAGTCGAATACTGACGTAACCTTCACAACCTCAAGTCCTTTGACCCTGCTGCCTTTGCGCCGCACCGCCTTTGGTCCCCATCGGTGGGAGATGCGGATTCCCTCCTCAACCGCCTCATCAACCTCCCACTTCCATGCCGGCATCTCCTCGGCGCTTTCCAGACACACCATCTCTACATTTTTGGCGCCGGCCCGTATTGCCGAGCGCGCAACGTCAACAGCAACATTGCCGCCTCCGATGACCAGGACCCTGCTGCCCAAATCTGTTTTTCTGTTAAACGCAACATCAGCGAGGAAGGGAATAGCAAGCAAAATACCCGGCCCTTCTGCCCCGGGTATATCAAGCGAACGGCTGTCGGAAAGACCCACGGCAATCAGCACAGCGTCATGCCCGGCAATAATACTGCTCATTGCCATATCCCTGCCGATTTCGCAGTTTGTCTTTGCTTCCACACCTTTGGCAATAATGTCATCAATGTCTTCCCGGAGTGTTTCCCTCGGTAACCGGTAGGACGGAATTGCCGAAGAAAGCATCCCGCCGAGTACCGGATTGCGTTCATAGACGGTAACTGCATAGCCGAGGTCAGCCAGATCATTTGCAGCAGTCAGTCCCGACGGTCCTGAACCAATGATACCTATGCTCTTGCCCCTGGTTTTTTTGATCAGCCTGCGCCTGTTCCGGCGATATTCTGCAGCATTTTCCAATGCAAACCGTTTCAGGTGCCGGATCGCCAGGGGTTCGTCCACGGAACAGCGCCTGCAGGCCTGTTCACACGGATGATGGCAGATTACCGAACAGACTGATGCCATAGGGTTGACAGACCGGATAACCTCAAACGCCTCAGCGAAACGGCCCTGGGCAATCAGCCCCACGTAAGCCTGTACATCCGTGTTCACCGGACATGCCGCCATGCATGGCGGGCACGGTCTCGTATCTTTCATTGCCGCCGTGATTTCAGGGTTATTGTCTTTTTTCTCTATTGATGAGTTGTCCGACATTAGTCAATCCGTATCCGAGGGCATATTATCAGTCATGCGATTACTTACTCCCTTATTTATATCCCTGCATGCATTTTTGCTGACGTAACGGTGTTTTTCATGAGCATGGTAATAGTCATTGGCCCGACGCCACCAGGCACAGGAGTAATAGCCCCGGCTATCTCCCTGGCGGCATCAAAGTCAACATCTCCCTTCAGGATAGGCACCATCCTGCCGGTTTTCTCGCTTTTCTTTTCACCGACGCGGTTGACACCGACGTCTATAACGCAGGCACCTGACTTGATCCATTCAGGTTTGACAAGACCCGGCACACCTGCGGCAACAATAAGGATGTCGGCGCGTTTACAGTGCGCATCGAGGTTCTTCGTGCCGGTATGCACGACAGTAACAGTGGCATTTGCGCCCCTGCCTTTCTGGAGCATAATGTTGGCAATGGGCTTGCCGACAATATTCGAGCGACCCACAACAACGACTTCGGCTCCGGAGGTTTCAAAGCCGGCGCGCAGGATAAGTTCCTGGATGCCGGCCGGCGTGCATGGAAGAAACTTTGCCTCGTCGCCGCCTATCATCAGACGTCCGACGTTGACCGGGTGGAACCCGTCCACGTCCTTGTCGGGGTCGATAGCGTTGAGGACCTTCTTTTCATCAATGTGCCTGGGCAGGGGAAGCTGTACAAGAATACCGTGTATCTTCATATCTTTATTGTACCTGTCAACGAGTTTGAGTAGGTCTGACTCGGATATGTCCTCGGGCTGATCGTCCTGGATTGAGTAAAAACCAAGCTCGTGTGCGGTTTTCTGCTTGCCGGTAACATAACTGACAGAGGCAGGGTTTTTACCCACCAGGATAGTAACGAGTCCAGGCACTATCCCATGCTGATCCTTCAACTCGGCAATTTCGTTTTTGAGCTCTTCCCTTGTTTGTGCAGCGATTTCCTTGCCGCTGATGATCTTTGCAGCCATTTTTCCTCCTGTGTTTTAAATAATTAAGTTACTAAGTAATTAAGTCATTAAATAACTGAATAACTTAATTCCTCCATGACATCTTGTCTTTTTTAATATTATTAAATCATTTAGTATTTTAATTGCTGAATGACTCAATAACTAAATGACTTATTTGTAATTCAGTCTCTTCTTTTAATAAGCTCAAGCAGCTCAACCCTTGTTGATTCCTTTGTGCGGAATAAACCTCTGACAGCTGAAGTTACTGTCCTTGCCCCGGGTTTCTTTATGCCCCTCATAGATAGACATAGATGCTCGGCATCAATTATTACCATTGCCCCCTTTGGGTTCAATCTCCCCATAATCGTATCTGCAAGCTGTGTAGTCAGACGCTCCTGTACCTGCGGTCTTTTTGCAAATATCTCAACTGCCTTTGCAAGCCCGCTTAAACCGACAATCCTCCCACCTGCTGGAATGTATGCAACATGTGCCTTGCCTATGAAAGGCAGTAAATGATGTTCACATACTGAATAAAAAGGTATGTCTTTGAGAAGAACCAGTTCATCGTGGCTTTCACCTTCTATGGCCTTTAAGATCTCCTCTGTTGGAGTTTTCAGACCCGAGAATATCTCCTCATACATGTCCGCTATCCGTCTGGGGGTATTCTTAAGCCCGGGTCTTTCGATATCTTCACCTATCCCCTCGAGGATTAACCTGACCCCTTTTTCGATTTTTTTCTTATCCATGATAAACCTCAAAAGTTCAGGATCCAAGGGGTCTAGGGTTCCAGCCTGCCTACTGCAGGCAGGCTCGAATCCTTGAACCCTTTGTTTTACAGTTTATTGTTCTTTTTTCGGTAACTATTTTATCAATCCGAACATCATGACTCTCGTCTGGAACCTTTGGAACAATCTGCCGTTCAAAAGCAAGGGCAACTGTTACAATATGTTTTTTGGATTTTTTGAGCAGTTTATCGTAATAACCATAACCATACCCCAGGCGATTTCCCCGAACATCAAATCCTGCACCGGGAATTATTATAACGTCAATGTCCTTTAAACTCATCGTTCTGCCTCTTGTAATACCGGGTTCAGGGATTCCCATATAACCCGATACCAGTTCAGAGAGATCCCTTACACGATAAAGCCTTATTTCTCTTTTTTTGCTGTCGATCAAAGGAAAAGAAATCTTCTTTTTCAGTTTAATTGCATGTTGTATGCATGATATGGTATTTACCTCACTTCGAAACGATGCATAAAATAGTATATTTTTTGCTTTTCTAAAATCAACTAATGCCAAAAGTCTTTTCTGAATAGCCGCTTCTTTTTTCTTTCTCTCGTCGGGCCTGATACCATCCCTTTTCTTTAAGATCATCTCTCTGATACCCTTTTTCAAACAGATTCCTCCAGTTTTTCTTTGATCTTTAACGCTCCATCAACTGCCTGTTGAGACGTTTCATAACACGGCATACCCTTAATATCCGACTCCATAATATTATCGTTAAAGTCCAGAACTCCTAAAAGTTCAAAACCTGATAAAGCGCTTTTAATAAACATAATATCTTCTTCTCTCCTGACCTTATTTGCAATTATAAACACTTTTTTAACGCCAAGCTCCTCGGCAAACTTCTTGGCCGCAGCCGCAGTCTGAATGCTCCTTTGCCCCGGCTCAACAACAACAATAAAAGCATCAACACCTTCGGCAGTTCCCCTTGTAAAATGCTCTATCCCGGCCTCCATGTCCACGACTACAACTTCATCTCTTTCCACAATAAGATGTTTTAAAAGTCTGCGCAATAATGCATGTTCGGGGCAGTAACACCCTGAAGCGGCAAATTTTGATTTGCCCGTCACAAGCAGGGTTATGCCGTTGACATCATAGCCAAAGTCCTCCGGAATATCATCCACCTTTGGATTAATCTTAAATATCCCTCCACTGCTCCCCGGCTTTGCCCCGGTCCGTTCTTCAATTAATTCAGTCATCTCGGCTAAAGGCTTTATCTTTTCGATTTCTTTTTTAGATACCCCGAGGGCGTGAGCAAGATTAGCATCGGGATCTGCATCAACAGCGATTACTTTTTTACCCTCCGACGCATAAACATGACTTAATAGGGCGGATATAGTTGTTTTTCCAACACCGCCTTTCCCTGTGATCGCTATTTTCATGTGAGAAACACCGATAACCGCAGATTAAAAACATCTGCCTGCTCGCCTCGATTTGCGAAGCGGGCCGGCAGGGATGATCACTGATATATCCGTGCCAATCTGCTACTTATCAGTGATAATCTGCGTGAATTTAAAGATTACCATTTAAAGAAAAATTTTGTCAAAATAAAGACAATTCTGTTAGACTTGTAGGGGAAAAATCTGATAGCATGAGCATTAATAATTTTTTTGCGGCAGAACAATTGGTTAAACTAAAAAAGTGAAAGGAGATTTTCCATGAAGTGCATTAAGGCGATGTCATACGTGATCGTTATACTCATGATTTCTGTGTCTCAGGCCATAGCAGGAATTTTGATGGTCAGCACTCAGGAAGTAAAGCGAGAGACGGGCGATAGGATGATCAGCAAGGCCTATATTGATAAGGACCGTATGCGGATCGAAACAAAAGGTAAAAACACTGACAATATCCTTATCTACCGCATGGACAAGTCTATATTCCAGTCAATCGACAATAAATATAAGACTTATACCGAGTTAACCATTCAGGATACACAGAATATGAAAAAGAGGATGGACGAGGCGATAAACAGGATGGAAGAGCAGATGAAGAATATGCCGCCGGA
>CAYFYW010000559.1:0-4201 GCA_964347425.1 uncultured Nitrospirales bacterium | reverse complement strand
AATATCTTTATAATAGTGAGGTCATCGGAGAGTCCTTGAGCAGTATTGAAGAAGCATTTATAAAAGAGTGTTATAAACGCCCTGAAGCAGCAGAAATACCTTCATATGAGATAATAATTCCCAGCGTCCCTCGGGCAGAACTAATAGCTGTTAAGGCCCTTGAGCAGATTGCCAAAAATCAAAATGTTCCCAACGCAGTAACCGCACAGTTACAAACAGCGTTAATTCACCTATTCACCGATGTAATTACACAGAAGGGGCCTGCCCATGAAAATTTTCATCTGAGGTTTGAATGCAGTGAAGATACATTCAAAATTGAGATAAAAATACCATTTGGAGAGCTTGTATTTCCGGTTTCTACCAAGGAGGCTATTTCTGATAACCAATTAATAAAAAGCCTTATAGATGATATAAAACTGGAGAGGATAAAAAGCGGTACAAAAATAATCCTTATAAAAAATTTGAAGCCTCAGGAAGCTTCTAATTTCACGGATTAAAAACAAGATTACACTGATTCAAGATCGAGAGACATATGATCTTTTCTCTCCTGAAAGCCTCAGAGGATCCAAAAAGCGCTCTGCTTCCTTTTCCTTTAAAATGCCCTTTTCAATAACTATCTGTCTAACTGTTTTGCCCGTTCTGTACGCCTCTTTGGAAACCTCGGCAGCAGCGCGATAACCTATGATCGGATTTAATGCAGTTGCAATTGCAAGAGTTGACTCTGCATATCCCTTACATCTTTTAGGGTCTGCCTTGATCCCCTTCACACATTTTTTCGTAAAGACACCAATGCCGTTTGCAAGGATTTCTATTGAAAATAGCAGGTTATATGCAATAAGAGGCATCATAACGTTCAGCTCAAGTTGTGACGCCTGTGTCGCATAAGCAATTGCAGTATCATTTCCTATAACCTGAAAACATACCGTGTTGAGCATCTCTGTCATGACCGGGTTTACCTTGCCAGGCATAATTGATGAGCCGGGTTGCACAGCAGGCAGTTTAATCTCGGCAAACCCGGTTCTCGGCCCTGAACCCAACAGGCGAATATCATTTGCTATTTTTATCAATGTAATAGAGATCCCCCTGAGTGAGGCACTGAGTTCAAGGGCGGGATTTACATTCTGGATGCCCTCAAACAAGTTAACCGAGGTCCTGAAATGAACACCGGTGATGTTCCGAATCTCTCTGAGAACATATCTTTGAAACTTGGGATGGGCGTTTATTCCTGTGCCCGCCGCATTACCGCCAATAGGTATATACAATAAGGAGTCAGAGGCATTTTGTATTCGGTGAATGTCTCTTCTCACCGCCTCCGCATAACCACTGAATTCATGTCCAAGTCTTATGGGTACGGCATCCTGCACATGTGTCCTGCCCGCCTTAACAATGTGGTGGAATTCCCGAGACTTTTTTAAAAGCTCCTTGTGTAATGCTTTCACCTCAGGGATAAGATCATCCATGACCGATTCATACGCAGAAATGTACATGGATGTTGGAATTGTATCATTGGTTGATTGAGCCATATTGACGTGGTCATTTGGATGAACAAGACTGTAGTCGCCCTTTTTCCCTCGCAATATCTCAATTGCCCTGTTTGCTATAACCTCGTTGATATTCATATTCTGTGATGTCCCGGCACCGGCCTGATATACATCAACAACAAAATGGTCATCATGCAGACCCTTGATTACCTCTCTTGCAGCCCTTTCAACGGCCCTTAATATCTTGTCGTCAAGAAGACCCAAAAACCCATTTGCCCTTGCTGCTGCGAGTTTAACTATCCCCTGTGACTTTATAAACCGCCTCTGAAGTCTAAGCCCGCTTATCGGAAAATTATCAACAGCTCTCTTTGTCTGTGCACCAAAATAGACATCCTCGGGCAGCCTGACCTTTCCAAGGGTATCCCTCTCTATCCTCAATTATTTACCTCCTGGTATAAACCTGTGTCTTTTTATCTGTGTAATCAAGCTTGCTAAAACTGTAGTTTACCACAATATCCTTACAAATCGGGATTAATTCACGGTCCTGGTAAGTAGCAAAACGTTAGGGGGGGGGTAATAGTGTAACCAGTGTTTATACAACTGAATTCTGGACTGCCCTTTTTGTCATGCTGAACTCGTTTCAGCATCTTCTAAAAAACCTTCACATAAATCTTTCCATCCAGGATTAAACTGAGTTATCACGTTTATCTTCCATGCCCTATGGCAGTTCTTTAGCTGTTTCTCCCTACTACGATTCTGAAACAAGCCTGCCCTGAAGAGATTCTGAAACATTCATCCTTCGGAGTAAACCTACGGAGAATGGGAGTTCAGAATGACGCTTTCAGGGTTCAGAATGACCTCATAACTGCGGCAATGGTAGTATTATATAGATTATACCCCCCAAAGATTTGCTGCTTCCACGGTCATAAACCCAAACGCCACCCCGAATATCCAAGACATGTGTAATTAAATCCTTAACCTGCGATTCATAGAGTAGACCATAGACATCAGACATTAGACTTAGGGAAGAAAAATGGGTAGATATTATACAAAAATAAAGGCATGACAGTCCATGTGCTGATTTCCTACATGGAAACGTCTGATGTCTAAAGTCTGAAGTCCAGTGTCTGAAATACAGATTCTTAACAGAACTTTTTGACAGTATTTAACGGTTAGTCTATAATGTTTCTCAGTATGATCACCTTCCAGGAAACACTGATGCGTTTGCTTCTCGGTGCATTTATCGGGGGCATTATAGGCTTTGAGAGAGAGATGCACGGAAGGGCTGCTGGATTCAGAACCCAGTTAATCGTCTGCATGGCTTCAGTTCTTGTAATGATTCTTTCTGAAAATTATTTTTTTTATTTGCAGGATATTGACGATGCCATTCGAATCGATCCAGCAAGAATTGCTGCGGGGGCCTTAATTGGCATCGGCTTTTTAGGCGCTGGGGTAATTGTCAAGAGCGGTTTTGCTGTCAGGGGGCTGACAACCGCCGCCTCTATATGGGTTGTCTCAGCTATCGGACTTGCGATCGGAGCAGGGCTCTACCTGGAAGGAATCTCAACAGCTGGGATAACAGTTGTGGCACTTTTTATCCTGAGACAATTAGAGAAAAAAATCAAAATACTTTTGTATAGATCAATCACCATTACAACACAAATAACTGAAAATGTTGAAGAGATAATTATGTCTATATTGTCCGATCACAGAATAAATGTCCACTCGGTTGATTATGAAATAAATCGGTCAAGGGAAGAACTTATATATAATTTCAGTATCTCTACGAGAAATGAAAGTGATATAAATAATATATTTTCAAAATTTGGGGCCTTGGATTTTGTCAAAGCCGTAAAGATTGACAGCCGGGACAAGCCGCTCCTTTAAGAGGTATCAAATATAAAATTGATGGGGAAACAAAAGGATTTTAATTGGATATAAGCAGTCTGTCAAAAGGGTATTTTTTTAAGAAACCCAGAAACTTATCAAGCGCATGCGAATAACTCTTTGGTTTTTGGTAAAGCAAAGAAAAATCCCTGACAAATTTTTCCTCTTTAAACGTCGTCGTCTTTAAGCTGCCAAAACGGGCTTCCTTCTTTGTTGCCCATTTTGAGAGAATGGAAATTCCGAGTCCTTCTTCAACAGCACCTTTTATAGCCTCGGTACTACCCATAATAAAAGAGATTTTTATGTTATGCGGAGATATTCCGTATTTTGCAAGCAGCTGTTCTATCGTCTGTCTAGTTCCTGACCCTTCTTCTCTGAAAATAAATGGCTCTTTTGAAATCTCCAAAATTGAGACATTAGTCCTTTTAGCCCAGGGGTGAAGGGACGGCATTACAAGAACCATTTCATCCGGAATAAGTTTCTCCATAAGAAGTTTTTGCTTTTTCACCACCCCTTCAACAAGTCCGACGTCAATACTTCCGGCATTCAAGAACTCGATAACGCTCCTCGTATTACCAATGTGAATATGGACACCCACCTTTGGGTACTTCCTCTTAAAATCAGCTATAACAGAGGGCAGAACGTAATTGCCTATTGTAGAACTGGCACCTACACTAACAACACCTTTAACAACACCTGTAAACTCTCCAATTTCTTTCTCCGCACCTTTATAAAGCGAATTGATTTCCTTCGCGTATTTATAAAGCATGTCCCCGGCCTTTGTAAGCGTAATAAGACAACCCGAGCGATTAAAGAGTTTTGAGCCGTATATC